>DATBWD010000030.1:0-8753 GCA_036515015.1 Tepidiformaceae bacterium | reverse complement strand
TCGTCACCATCCCTATCATCGCCGCGCGGTCGATCACGGTGAGCCGGCGGATGCGGCCCCTGTGGATGCAGATCCAGCAAAGCCAGGCGGAGGTGACGCAAACCGCCGAAGAGGGCCTGTCCGGCATCCGCGTAGTGAAGGCCTTCAGCCGCGAGCCATTCGAAAGCGAAAAGTTCCGGCGGGTCGCCACCACCCAGGCGAACCTGAACTATACCCAGGCAATGACGATGGCCCGCCACCAGCCGCTCCTCCAGGGGCTCTCGCTGGCACAGGTGGCCGTCACCGTCGGCGTCGGCTCGCTGCTCATCGCTCGCGGCAACCTGCTCTTCGGCGACCTGATGGCGTTCATCCTCTGGCTGAACCTGCTCCAGATGCCCATCCGCAGCCTCGGGTTCGTCATCAATATCGTCGCGCGCTGCATCAGTTCGGCCGAACGCGTCTTCGAACTGCTCGATGCGCAGTCCGCCGTCCAGGAAAAGCCGGACGCTATCGAACTGACCGACGTGGAGGGCCGCGTCGTCTTCGAAGGCGTCAGCTTCGGCTACGACAATGTGAGCGCCGTCCTTTCGGATGTGAACATCGATGCGAAGCCCGGGCAGGTCATCGCCCTCCTTGGCCCCACGGGCAGCGGCAAGTCGACCGTCGTGAACCTCATCCCCCGCTTCTACGACGTCACCGAAGGGCGCATCACCATCGACGGCCACGACCTCCGCGACCTGAAGCTGGAGTCGCTTCGCAGCCAGATCGGCATCGTCCAGCAGGACGTCTTCCTCTTTATTGGCACGATTCGCGAAAACATCGCCTACGGGAAGCCGGAGGCGACGCAGGAGGAGATCGAACGGGCGGCCAAGGCCGCGCGCATCCACGACTTCATCACGAGCCTGCCCTATGGCTACGACGAATGGGTCGGCGAACGCGGCGTGACACTCTCGGGCGGGCAGAAGCAGCGCGTGGCCATTGCCCGGACGCTCCTGTTGAACCCGAAGATCCTCATCTTCGACGACTCCACCGCCAGCGTGGACTCCCAGACCGAGTTCCTCATCCAGCAGGCGCTCCAGGAACTGATGCACGGCCGGACGACGTTCGTCATCGCCCAGCGGCTCCGCACGGTGATGCGCGCCGACGAGATCATCGTGCTTGACAGCGGGCGGGTGGTGCAGCGGGGCACCCATCGCGAACTGCTCGAGCAGGAAGGCCTCTACAGCCGCATCTACGACCTCGAACTGAAGGACCAGGAAGAGGCGCTCGGGCGCGAGACGCCGGCGCTGCCCCCCGGCCCGCCGGCCGACGGCAACGGGCGTGCGGCAACCATGACCGACGAAGTAGCCCCGCGACGGCCGGGCCCGGCGGCAGTCCGGCACCAGGCAAGCGAAGGGAGTGCTTCCTGATGGGGTTCTGGGGTGGCTCGGGCGCGGGCGGCTGGAGCACCGGGATCGGCGGGCAGGCCGGCATGGGCGGAATGCGGGGCACGGGGCGCGGCACGGACGGTTGGGACGACGAATACCTCGGCAAGGTCTACGACGCGCAGGTGGTGCGGCGGCTCATCCCCTACCTGGGACAGTACAAGGGCCGGGCAAGCCTCGCGTTCGCCTGCATGGTGATTACGGCGCTGGCGCAATTCCTCCAGCCGCTCTTCATTGGCCTCACGGTCAAGGCCGGGGTCGAACACGACGAACGCCTCGTCCTTATCTATCTCGGGGTCATGCTCGGTCTGGCCGTGATTGGCTGGGCGGCAGCGTTCGTCCAGCAACTCACGACCGCCTACATCGGCAACCGCCTCCTCCTCCAGCTTCGCACCGAGATGTACGAGCACATGCAGGGCCTCTCGCTCAGCTTCTACGACGAGATGGAAGTGGGCCGCATGATCAGCCGCCTCACCAGCGACGTCACGGTCATGCAGGAACTGCTGACCAGCGGGTCGCTCACCTTCGCGGCGGACTTCGTCGGCCTCACCGTGGTCGTGGTTGTGCTGCTGTACCTCGACTGGCAACTGGCACTCGTGACCTTCGCGATCGTGCCGCCGCTCGTGTTCGTGATGGCCATCTGGGCGAAGCACGCGAAGGCGGCGTTCGTGAACGTGCGCATCAAGATCAGCGCCCTCTACGGGACGCTCGCAGAGAATGTCTCCGGCGTCCGCGCCGTCCAATCGATGTCGCGCGAGAACGAGAACATCCGCCGCTTCGACATGCTCAACCAGGACAACCGGAACGCCAACATCTGGGCCGGGATGCTGAGCGCGGCCATCATGCCGGTCATCGAACTGGCGGTGGCGATAGCGACGGCGGGCGTCATCATCGTCGGCGGCCTCCGGGCACTGAACGCCGCTGGCTTCAGCCAGTCGGAAGCGGCGGTGCTCTTCGCCATCCTTGCCTCGTTCACCATCTACGTCGGGCGCTTCTTCGACCCCATCCGCGACCTCGTCCTCCAGTACACGATGCTCCAGCGGGCGATGGCCGGCGGCGAACGCATCTTCCAGGTGCTCGATACCGAGCCGCGCATCAAGGACAGCCCGGATGCCGTCGAACTCGAAGCAGTCGAAGGCCGCGTCGACTTCGACCACGTCGACTTCCACTACATCGAAGGCGTGCCTGTGTTGCGCGACATCGACCTGCACGTCGAGCCGGGCGAGACGATCGCCTTCGTCGGCCACACCGGCGCCGGCAAGACGACGATGACGTCGCTCATCAGCCGAGGGTACGAAGTGACCGGCGGTGCCATCCGGATCGACGGCCACGACATCCGCGACGTGAAGCGCCGCTCGCTCACGAAGCACATGGGTGTCGTGCTCCAGAACCCCTACCTGTTCAGCGGGACCGTCCGGGAGAACATCGCCTATGGCCGCGATGACGCGACCCAGGACGAGCTGGAGGCCGCCGCGAAGGCCGTCGGCGCCCACGACTTCATCATGCGGCTCGAACGTGGGTACGACACCGTCCTCCAGCAGCGCGGACAGAACCTCTCGGTCGGGCAGCGGCAGTTGCTCAGCTTCGCCCGGGCGATCCTCGCGGCGCCCCGCATCCTCGTCCTCGACGAGGCGACCGCCTACGTCGACACGCAGACCGAGGTGATCATCCAGAAGGCGCTCCGGGAGTTGCTCAAGGACCGCACGTCGTTCGTCATCGCCCACCGGCTTTCGACGATCCGCGAGGCGACCCGCATCGTCGTGCTGGACCAGGGCCGCATCGCCGAGATCGGCTCCCACGACGAGTTGCTGGCGAGGGGCGGCATCTACGCCAACCTCTACCGGATGACCTATGAGCAGGAACGCGCCGCCCACGCCGACGAACTCCTCGGCGAAGACGTGGCCGTCGCCCAGCGTCGCAAAGGCGAACTTGGCCCCCAACCGGCGTAGTCGATTCACCATTCACGATTTTCGATTCACGATTCCCCGGCCCTGCCAGAGTCGCAGGTAGGGATTCTGTCCGTGGCCGCTAATTGTCCCACCAAAGCGTTCCTTCGTACGCCCCGCTCTTCCTTTCGCAGCGATCCAATCAGAGCCGCGAGCGACAGCGAGTGTCCAAGGGCGTTCGCTCGGGCGACTCCTTGCCGGTCGCCGGCAACTGCATTTCGGAGCGAACAGGGCGAGTGGGTGATACAAGGCCGAGATTCGTGGAACAGCCAGCGGCCACGGAGGGCCGCGGCTCCGCGTCGCCCCGTCGCCCCGTCGCCCCATCGCCCTGTCCCCTATCCCGCCGCCGCGTAGGATTAGGCGCCAATGGGAGAGGTGGCAGCACTCATCGCGGCGCTCACCTGGTCGGCGACCAGCGTCGCGCTGACCTCCCTCGCCGCGCGCACCTCCCCCGTCGTCCTCAGCGGTCTCAGGCTCGGCATCGCGAGCCTCATCATGCCGTTCGTGCTGTGGGCCTCCGGGCAGGCCGGCGACCTCGGCGAGGCTTCGTGGTGGACGCTCTTCTCGATGGCCGGGAGCGGCCTCGTCGGCTACGGACTCGGCGACACCCTCTACATCCGCTCCCTCGCGCTCATCGGCATGCAGCGGACGTTTCCCATCACGATGGCCCTGTTCATCGCGCTGACGGTCGCGGGCGGCGTCGTCCTGCTCGGCGAGCCGTTCACCTGGGGGCTCCCGGCCGGCGCGCTGCTCATCGGCGCGGGCGTCTACCTCATCGTCATCCCCGGGAAGCCAGAGGCGGCGCACGTGCCCATCATCTCGGCGGCCGAACCCGCCCTCGCCACCTTCGCCGACCTCCCCGCGAGTGAGACCGGCCCCATCGCCACGAAGGCCGAGGCGCCGGCGCCCCGCAGCCGGACGCTCGAGGCCTACATCCTCATCCTGCTCGTCGGCATCTTCTGGGCGACGGCGACCCTCTGGCTGGCGGGGGCGAAGGGCGACATCGGGGCCATCGCCGCGGGGACATTGCGCACCCCGGCCGGCGCGGTCGGACTCCTCGCCTTCGCGATGGCGACGCAGCCCCGGAACCTGCGGGCCCCGTTCCTCGACCGGCGGCACATTGGCGCCATCGCCGCCGCGGGGATAGTGGGGACCGGCTTCGGGAGCCTGCTCTACATCTACGCAGTGGTCGAAGCGGGCGCCGCCCGGACGGCCGTCCTCTCCGCGACCGCGCCGCTTCTCGCCCTGCCGCTCTCGATCATGTTCCTCGGCGAGAGCCTGACGCGCCGCATCGGGGTGGCCACGATTCTCTGCGTGCTGGGGATCGTCCTGGTGGTGCTGTAGGCCCTCCGCGTCCCCGGCCCCGCCCATTTTCGATTTTCGATTGCCGATTCCCCGCCCCCGTCACCTGTCACCTGTCACCTGCGCCGGACGCTACCGCTCCGCCAAACTCCTCTCGACCACCGCCCGCGCTTCGGCCGCCAACTCCGACGGCGGGACGAGGTCGATCACGTCGAGGACGAGGCGGAAGGCGGTCTCGATGCACTCCTCGGCCGCCGGCGCCGACATCGCCCGGTTGATGCGCGGCACGAAGTCCGGCGGCTGGATCGTGAGGTCGCGGGTGACCTCGGCGAGCCACTTCCAGTCCGGTTCCCACCGCCCGTTCAGCGCGAAGACTACCCGCAGGCACGACATCATGTACGACCGCAGCGCGGCGGTCAGCGTGAGCCACTGCTCCCGCCGGGCCGCGACCCACCGCGACTCGACCCACTGCGGGTAGGCCCAGATCCCGAGCTCGCGTTCGATGAGCGCCCGGCCGAGTTCGGGCGGGTACGTCGCGAGGAGTGCCTGCCATTCGCCGAGTTTCCCGGCGGACCGTAGCGGCACGGCGTGCACGATGACGTCGGCCAGCATCATCTCGTTGTGGCCCAGGCGCCGGCCGTTCACGATCTCGTCGAGGGTGCGTTCGGCGTGGCCAACCGTCTCCCAGCCGGCCTCGACCCAGATGCCCTCGCGCCGGAACTGCAGCCAGAACATCTCCGGCTCGTTCGAAGGGTCGGGCCAGGTCCGTTCGACCCCGATGGAGGCCAGCCACGCCACCGCCTCGTCGGCCGGGACTACGTCTTCCGTCCAGAAGTTCAGTTCGAGGTCGGAGCCGGCATCGGCGAAGCCCTTCGAGACGGACCCCGTGACGGCGATCTCGGCCCCGAGTCTCGCCGGGCAGCGCTCGGCAAGGTCGCGCGCGACTTCGAAGTAGCGCTCGTGCATCGCGCCATCGTGGCGGAGGCCGGGGAGGCGGCGCAAGCGAGTCGCTCGCTCGTGCCGTTACGGCGTCACGGTGAAGGCGGCGTACATCCCCAGTTCGTAGTGGCTCTCGATTTCGCCGTCCTCGACTTCCGCGACGTTGCAAATGAGCGCGTACTTCCCGGGCGCCAGGTCGAGCGCGATCGAGGCGGTCGTCTTCGGGCGGTAGGGGTGAATCTCGTCGACCATGTCGACCTCATCCTCGGGCACCCGGCCCTGGATGACCGGCAGTTCGCCCGGTTCGCCGTCGGTCCGGATGACGACGAACTCGTGCGGGTCGTTCGGGCCGCGGTTTTCGACGAGGAAGTAGACGGTGCCGGCCTTCACCGAGTCGCGATCCGGGATGATCGCCCACTCGGACATCGCGACGTCGACCTGGGTCGCGCCCGCCGGTTTCGCTTCGACGACGCCTTTGGGCCAGGGCGACTCTTCTTCATCGTCGCCGGAGAAGGCGACGGCCGTCGTCCCGGCGAGCAGGACCGCCGCGAGAGCGGCCAGCCCGATCCATCCGCGCTTTGACATTGCAGGGAGCCTCCAGTGAGGAAGTGCGGACGCGCTATTAGGTATACCACCTTTCGGTCATTAGGCAAACCTAATTCTGCGAGACAACGCCCCAGTCGCCCGCTCGCCCCATCGCCCCATCGCCACGCGCCGGCTCGCGCGAACTGCGCGGGCACGCTACGCTACCTCTAGCACTCTGCCGATGAGAGTGCTAACATTCGCAGCGCCATCTCTATTTCAAAGAACTTCCAGGAGGAATCCACTTCTATGGCCGCCAAGGCAGCTTCCAAGTCCAAGACCAAGCTCATGCCCCTCGCCGACCGCATCGTCATCACTCCCCTCAAGCAGGAAGAAGTGACGGCCAGCGGCCTCGTCATCCCCGATACCGCCAAGGAAAAGCCCCAGCAGGGCGAAGTTGTCGCCGTCGGCCCCGGCCGCCTCGATGACAGCGGCAAGCGCATCGCCATGGACCTCTCCGCCGGCGACCGCATCCTCTATGCGAAGTACACCGGCACCGAGATCAAGCTCGATGGCGAGGACTACATCGTCCTCAACGAGAAGGACATTCTCGCCAAGCTCGTCGTCTAAGACGGCATATCGCACGGCCGCACAGCCAGCGGGCGCACCACCCGCACGGCTTTGCGGCTCTGCTATCCCCAACTGAATCGAGGAAGCAATGGTTGCAAAGCAACTCGTTTTCGATGAGGTAGCGCGACGCCGTCTGAAGGACGGGGTCGATGCCCTCGCCGATGCGGTCAAGGTCACGCTCGGCCCCCGCGGCCGCAACGTCGTCATCGACAAGAAATTCGGCGCCCCCAACATCACCAAGGACGGCGTCACCGTCGCCCGCGAAATCGAACTGGAAGACCCGTTCGAAAACATGGGCGCCCAGCTTGCCAAGCAGGTTGCGACCAAGACGAACGACGTCGCCGGCGACGGCACGACGACTGCCACCGTGCTCGCCCAGGCGCTCGTCCGCGAAGGCCTCCGAGTGGTTGCCTCCGGCCTGAACCCGATGGCCGTCAAGCGCGGCATCGACAAGGCGCTCCTCGTCGCTATCCAGGACCTCCGGAACCAGGCTCGCCCCGTGCTGACGAAGGACCAGATCGCCCACGTCGCCTCCATCTCCGCGAACGACGCCGAAATTGGCACCCTCCTGGCCGATGTCATGGAGAAGGTCGGCAAGGACGGCGTCATCACGGTCGAAGAGTCGCGCGGCGTGAAGTTCGAAACCGAATTCGTCGACGGCCTCCAGCTGGACCGCGGCTACGTTTCGCCCTACTTCGTGACCAACACCGACCGCATGGAAGCGGTCATCGAAAACCCCTACATCCTGATCACCGACAAGAAGATCTCGGCAGTGCAGGACATCCTGCCCCTGCTCGAGCGCATCCTCCAGGTGACCAAGGACATCGTCATCATCTGCGACGACGTCGATGGCGAAGCGCTGGCCACCCTCGTGGTGAACAAGCTGCGCGGCACCATCAACATCCTCGCCGTGAAGGCCCCGGGCTTCGGCGACCGCCGCAAGGCCATGCTCGAAGATATCGCCATCCTGACCGGCGGCACCCTCATCACCGAAGACATCGGGCGCAAGCTCGATAGCGCCACCATGGCCGACATGGGCCGCGCCCGCCGCGTCGTCGCCAACAAGGACGACACCACCATCATCGAAGGTAACGCCTCCGACGAAGCCATCCAGGCCCGGATCAAGCAGATCAAGGCCCAGGTGGAAGACGCCACGAGCGACTTCGACCGCGAAAAGCTCCAGGAGCGGCTGGCCAAGCTGGCCGGCGGTGTCGCCGTCATCAAGGTGGGCGCCGCGACCGAGGTCGAACTCAAGGAGAAGAAGGCCCGCGTCGAAGACGCCCTCAGCTCCACCCGCGCCGCGGTCGATGAAGGCGTGGTCGTCGGTGGGGGCGTCGCCCTCATCCGCGCCCAGAAAGCGCTCGAAAAGCTCATCGTCGACACGCCGGACACCGACGAGAAGGTCGGCATCCAGATCCTGATCGACGCGCTCGAAGAGCCGACCTGGCTCATCGCCGACAACGCGGGCCTCGAAGGTTCCGTCATCGTCGACAAGATCAAGAAGCTAACCAACGTGAACGAAGGCTGGGATGCCGAGAAGGACCGCTGGGGCGACATGTTCGAACTGGGCATCGTCGACCCGGTGAAGGTCACCCGCTCGGCCCTGGAGAACGCAGTCAGCATCAGTTCGCTGGTGTTGACGACGGAGACGCTGATTGCGGAACTCCCGCAGCCGGCGGCCGCGCCGCCTCCCCCGCCCGAAGACTACTAGCCTTCAGCGAGGCACAACCACGAACCGCTCCCGGGAAACCGGGGGCGGTTTTTTGTGGCGCGAGGGGGTACCGGAGCCGCGGCCCTCTGTGGCCGCTGATTGTCCCACTACCCTCGCCCTCGTACCACGTATGGGCCTGTTCGCTCCGCAACGCACCTGGACTGTGGCCGGGAACGACTGCCACCACCAACCAACACCCGTGACGCTCCCAATCGGTCGCGGCTCTGATGGATCGCTGCGAAATGCATAGTTGGGCGTACAACGCATTTGTTTGGGTGGAACAGCCAGCGGCCAGGGACG
>DATBWD010000029.1:0-3732 GCA_036515015.1 Tepidiformaceae bacterium | reverse complement strand
CTGGGCACTGCCGCCTGAGACCGTCAGTCCTCTAACGCATCCACTTCGAGTTGTCGATCACTTCGACGACCCCCGGCGCCCGCGCGGCAACGGCGGCGTTCACCTTGCGCCCGGCTTTCGCACCCCCCGCTTCGGCGCGTCCACTGGAAGCCCGCGGGTTCTAACCGGCTGTCGCCCCCGAATCGTGAATCGCAAATCGTGAATCGTGAATTCCCCGCCGCCGGTCGTTTTCGCGCCACGCCTGGTCATTCAATGCCATCAGCCCACCCGCCACCAGCGAGTGCCCGCCCAGCAGCACCGGCTTCGGAGCCTTCGCAGCACCCTCCGTGAGGCGTCGCAGGAAGCTGTCCTCGATTCGCTCGTAGTTGAACAGGTCGCTCTGGAACCGGTCCTCCCGCGAGGGCGAAATCCCCATGTGCGCCTCGATCACCCGCGTGTCGAGCACCAGCGCGTCACCGAGAAGCGCCATCCGCTCGAAGAACCGCTCGACCCCTACTTCCTCCAGCAGGAACCCCAGGGCCGAATGGGCCTGGTACCCCGGCGGAGCCGTCGCCAGCCCGCGCTCTTCGCTGTACATCCGCACGCGGCAGGCCGTCTCCCGCTCCAGGTATTGCCACGTCTGGCTCCCAACCCGCCCCGCCACCACAATCTGCGCCGATCGATCGCAGAGCAGCGGCATCAACTGCTGGTACCGCTCCACCGCCAGGCCCGCCTCTCGCACAGCCGCGGCCAGTTCCGGCGGCAATCCCTCGGTCAGTGCCAGCACCGCCAGGTCCGATGGCGTGTCCAAATCGAACTGCGTCGCCGTCGTCCGTGGCAGGATCACCGGCGCCAGCCCCGCCTCGTCGCGCAGCCGCCGTGGCAGCACGTTGTCTCGGGGGAAGTCGCCGATTGACTCGATAGCGCTTCCCGGCGTCCACGCCGTCAGGTCCGAGGAAAAGAAGTTGTTCGTCACGAACCGCCCGTCACGCGCCTCGAGTTGCTCGACGATGAGCGCGAACTCCTCGATCCCCAGCAGCGGCACCGACCCCGACCCCATCACCGCCGGCTTCTGCAGCCCGTACTTCGCGACCATCGTCCGCAGTCGCCCGGCATAGTCGAACGTCTCATCCCGCGGGTCCGCCTCCACCAACACGCCCCGGGGGACCGGCTCGAAGGCCCCCGGTTGATCGGTCGCCACGATCACCGCCTCGAACCCCGCCGCCAGCGCCGAAGCAGCCGTCCCGCGCGCCGCCGCTACCCTGGCGCGGGCAAGGAGCCCCTCGGCCTCCCCGCTGCCTGTGCCCCCGTGGAAGATAACCAGCACCGGACGTTCGAATGACACCCCTCCAGCGTAAAGACCGGCACCTCGATGCGCGACCACGATGCTCATTGACACCATTCGCACATCTGTTCTATCGTCATAACCGGCGGGCCCGGTGAAGAAAGGTTCAGGGTTGCGCGCACGCGACGATAACCGATTGAGCCAGTATCCTGAGTGCTCTACGTTGCCCCCGGGAAGCAATCCACGGGAGGCCACGTCCGCCCCTCCCACAGGGGCAGGCAACCCGAATTGATAGAGGTCTCCCATGAAGGTCGTCTTTTTCGAAGACGTTGAAGGTACCGCTCAGGTCGGCGAGGTCAAAGACGTCAAGAACGGCTTCGCCCGCAACTTCCTCCTGCCCCGCGGTATCGCTGGCCCCACCACCAAGGACAATCTCCAGCACGCGTCCGCCCTCGCCCAGAAGGAAGCGCGCCGCCAGGAAAAGCTCGACGGCGAAGCCCGCAAGCTCACCGATAAGATCACCGACTACACCGTCACCCTCGAGGCGCGCGTCGGCGAGACCGGCCGCCTCTTCGGCTCCATCACGAACCGCGACATCGCCGAAAAGCTCAACAGTTCGACCGGGCTCGCGATCGACCCCCATACCATCCTTCTGCCCGAGCCCATCCGCGAACTCGGCAGCCGCCCGGTGACCGTCAAGCTCACGCGCAACGTGTCCGTCGAAGTCACGGTCGACGTCCAGCCGGATGAGGAGTCGAAGCCCATCGTTGAGCGCCTGGCCGCCGAAAAGGCAGCCGAAGAACAGGCCGCCGCCAAAAAGGCCGCCGAGGCCGACTACGCTGCCCGCAAGCAGCGTGAAAACGATCGCGCCGCCGCTGAGGCCGTCGACGACAGCGCGCTCGAAGAAGACATCGACGAAGAAACCGAATCCGACTAACACCGAAAGGAGGAGACAGGATCCCGGCTATCCCTCGCTGGCAGCGTCCTGAACGCGCCCCGGCATACCGGTTTCCTCCTTTCCGATGAACCTCGCGTCGCTCGAACGGCTACCCCCCCACGACATCGAGGCCGAAGAGGCGGTCGTCGCCGCCCTCCTCGTCGACACCGAAGCCATCTACCACGTCTCGCCCATCCTCAAACCAGCCGACTTCTTCCGTGAGAAGAACGGCTGGATCTACGAGGTTTGCCTCGATCTCTGGAACCGCGACGAGGCCATTAACCAGATTACCGTCGCCCACGAACTCGCCCGCAAGGACCTGCTCGAGGACGTCGGCGGCCAGACCTACCTCGCCGAGACCATTCGCCGCCTCCCCACAAGCGTCGGCGTCGAGTTCTACGCCCAGATCGTCAAGCGCGATGCCACCTACCGCGGCCTCATCCACGCCGCCACGGGCATCCTCACCATGGCCTACGAAGCGCCCGCCGACATCGAAGGCGTCTTCTCCCGCTCCGAAGACCTCCTCCAGCGGCTCCGCGGCGGCGAGAACTTCCGCGACTTCGTCCACATCCGCCAGCTCCTCCAGGCCTACCTCGAAGAAGACATCGAAGCCGTCGAGCGCCGCGAACTCGCCGCCATCCGAACCGGCTACAGCGACCTCGACCTTCTCCTTGGCGGCCTCAAGCGTTCCGACCTCGTCATCGTTGGCGCCCGGCCAAGCGTGGGTAAGTCGAGCTTCGCGCTCGGCATCGCTCGCAACGCCTCAGTCGCCCAGAAGGCGAACGTCGCCTTCTTCTCGCTCGAAATGTCGGGCGAACAACTCGCCATCCGCCTCCTGTCGGCCGAATCGGGTGTCGACCAGAACCGCCTCCGTCTCGGACAGCACACCGAACTCGAAGAACGCCGCATCATCCGCGCGACCGGCGACCTCTCCGAAGCCAACATCTGGTTCGATGACTCCCCCGTCCTCACCGCAGCCGAACTCCGCGCTCGTGCCCGGAGACTCGCCGGTGAACGCGGGCTCGACCTCGTGGTGATCGACTACCTCCAGCTCATGCAGGGCGAATCAGGTGCCGGCAGCCGCGAAAACCGCGTCCAGGAAATCAGCTACATCTCCCGCACACTCAAGGGCCTCGCCCGCGAACTCAACGTCCCCATCGTCGCCCTCGCCCAGCTTTCCCGCGCCATCGAAAGCCGCCATCCCCGCACTCCCATGCTCTCCGACCTCCGCGATTCTGGGTCCATCGAACAGGACGCCGATATTGTCCTCTTCCTCAGCCGCGAAGACATGTACACCACCCCCGAACAGTGGCAGCAGCAACACCCCGACCTCCCCGAAAGCGCCTACCCGAAAGGCGTTGCCCAGGTCATCGTTGCCAAGAACCGCAATGGCCCCACCGGCTCCGTCGAACTCCGCTTCCGCGAAAAACTCGCCAAATTCGAAGACTGGGTCCTCAGGACGGATGACTTCTATGAGCCGCAATGACGGCTTTGCCGGCTTCCCCGGCGTCGCCCGGGCTACCGCCATCCC
>DATBWD010000028.1:0-2554 GCA_036515015.1 Tepidiformaceae bacterium | reverse complement strand
CGTTGACGCCGTGGTGCGGCTCCTCCGAAAGAAGCTGGGGGCGTCGAGTTCCGCCATCGAAACAGTGCGCGGAACGGGCTACCGCTATCGGGCTGCTGAGTAGGCGAGGCAGTTACTCCCGGTCCGGGACCATCCGCGGTTGGTCGAAGAGAATCCGCCGGAACGATTCGGCGTACTCGAAGTCCTGCCCCTCGGCCGCCCACCGCGCCAGCGTTACGACGAACTCCGCCGCGCCCTCGTCGAGTTGGCTCGGATGCGCCAGAAGCGCCGCCCGCTTTTCCGCCAGCACGTCGCCGATGTCGACCCACACGTTCGCGTTCTGCGTGCTGCCCATCCAGAGTTGCTTCACCTTGTGCGGCTGCAGCCCCTCCGTCAGTAGTTCCGGGAACGTCAGCCGGTCCCGCGCACTCGGGAACACCGCGTCGACCGTCGCGTCGCCGCTCGCCCGGTGGTCCGGGTGGTTTGCGTAGTAGTCGTTGAAGAACCGGTTTGTTGGGTCGAAGCACATCACTACTTCCGGCCGGTACTGCCGCACCAGCCGTGTGATGTCGCGCCGCAGCTTCAGCGTGTGCTCGAGGTAGCCGTCCTCGTACCCCATGAACTCGAAGTTGCGGACCCCAAGGATGGCTCCCGCCGCCCGCTGCTCCGCCTCCCGGATCTCGGTCAGGCGCTGGGGCGTCATCTCCGGGTCTTCGCTCCCCTTGTCGCCCTTCGTGACCACGACATAGGTGACCTCGGTCCCCGCACGCGCCCACTTCGCCACCGTCCCGGCGACCATGAACTCCGCATCGTCCGGGTGGGCCACCACCACCATCGCGGACTCCGGTACATACCCCTCGACGTTTGACGGCATCTGCTTCTCCAGCCAGTTCTGACCGATCGAGCGTAGCAAACCGAAACCCATCCGGCCCAGCACACGCGCGCGGCGCTTCTGTATCATCGAACCCCTACGTCCACACAGGAGCTGCCACATGTGCTTCCCCTATGACGCCGTGCCCCCGATTACCCCCGTAGCCGGCGCCGCCATCGACTCCGAAGACCTCGTCCTCACCTCCGCAGACGGCACGAAGTTTGCCGCCTTCGTCGCACGCGCCGAAAATCCGACAGGTGCCGGGATGGTCGTCCTCCCCGACGTCCGCGGCCTCTTCCGCTTCTACGAAGAACTGGCCCTCCGCTTCGCCGAACAGGGCATCAACGCCGTCGCCTTCGACTACTTCGGCCGCACAGCCGGCGTCGGCAAGCGTGGCGAGGACTTCCCCTTCATGGACCATGTCGCCCAGACGACCGCTCCCCAGGTTGCCGGCGACGTCCGCGCCTGCGTCGAATACCTCCGCTCGCCCGCCGGCGGGTCATGCACCTCCGTCTTTACCGTCGGGTTCTGCTTCGGCGGCCAGCAGTCGTGGCTGCAGGCGGCGAATGGGCACGGTCTCGCCGGTGCGATCGGCTTCTATGGCCGCCCGGGCCCCACGCGCGATGGCTCACCCGGCCCCGCGGCTCGCGCGAAGGAGTTCGAATGCCCCGTCCTCGCCCTCATGGGCGGTGCCGACCAGGGTATTGGCCCCGACCAGGTCGACGAACTCCGCAACGCCTTCCAGCAGGCCGGCATCGAACACGAAGTCGTCGTCTACGAAGGCGCGCCCCACAGCTTCTTCGACCGCACCTACGAGCAGTTCGCCGACGCCTCCGCCGACGCCTGGCGCCGCTGCCTCGACTTCGTCCAGAAGCATCACGCCCGCCAGCCCGCGAGGACCTGACCATGGCCGACGACTTGCGCCCCACCGGGCAACCCGAGTCCGCAAACCCCAACCCGAACCAGTGGCTACTGGACCTTGCCGACTCGCTCAAGGATTCCGAGTGGAAGCCGGGAGCGCCCGTCGATTCAGAGCAGGCACGGGCTCAGCGCCTGCGTGATCTCTACCGGGACACCTTCAACCGAGAGCCTCCCTCCGATCTTCGCGGTTGAAGCAACCCCGCTACTCCGGCCTCAGCGTCACCCGCTCGCCCTGGCTCACGATCTCCGACGGCCCGCCGAGCACGAACGTCATGAGACCAACCTCGGAGATCTTGTCCACGAACGCCCCGATGCTGGTCGTCCCCTCTATCACCGTGCCGTCGGAGGTCTTCCGGTAGCCGACCTGCACTTGGGCGCGCTCCAACTCGCGGCCGTCGCCGTCGAGGATGGAGGGCGTCTCGTCGTCCGGGTGCCAGTTACCGGCC
This sequence comes from Tepidiformaceae bacterium, assembly GCA_036515015.1. Taxonomy (GTDB): domain Bacteria; phylum Chloroflexota; class Dehalococcoidia; order Tepidiformales; family Tepidiformaceae; genus DATBWD01. The sequence continues at coordinate 337 of DATBWD010000028.1, read as the reverse complement.
ACGACGACCCCAACCCATTGACGACGCAGCGCGTCGGTCCCCCGCTCGCCGCCGAGGACCAGTTCGGCAGGCCCCGAAACGATGTCATCCGTCTCGATCGGGAACTCCGTGCTCCCCTTCGGGCTCCGGCCCAGGGCGGCGCCGAAGTCGATGGTCAGCAGGGGGGCGTCTTCATCCCTCACCGCCACGATAGCGCCAATTTCCACCGTCACCTCCGACCCGAACGGCGTCGCCGGGAAGGAGGCCACGAGCTGGCCATCTCCTTCCCTCGATGAGTAGGGTCCGACACGCTCTCCGCCGTCCACAAGCATAGGCTGTGTGATCATGCTCAGCGTGG
>DATBWD010000027.1:0-5521 GCA_036515015.1 Tepidiformaceae bacterium | reverse complement strand
TACCCCCGCGCCCGCCGCAACCCACCGCCACAGCCCCGTGGTCGCCAGCGCCCGCGAAACACGCACCCCAACCCGTCGCTGCCGCCGCCAGTATTCCGCCGCTTCCTCCCGGCTCCCTACCCCGAGCTTCGAAATAATCTCCCCGACGTGCCACTTCGCCCCATCGAGCGTCATCCCCAGCGCCTCACCAATCTCCCGGTTCGTCCTGCCCTCCGCCAGCAGCCCGAGCACCGCCATCTGCCGCTCCGAGAGCGTCACGTCCCCCTGCGCACGCTTCCGCCAGCCTTCCACGCTCATGCCGCCAGCCTACTTCTACCCACAAAAGTGTTCACTACCCGATGGGCAAAAGTGTAAAGCGTCATATCCCGAGACGCCCCGCCCCTCGCGGCGCTACCCATCGCCCTCCCCGCCATGTACCCTCCCCCTATGGCACCTGAAGTCGGACAACCCGCCCCAGCATTCGTGCTGCGGAACAAGGCCCGCGAAGAAGTCACGCTCGAATCCTACCCGGGCAAGCACCTCGTCCTCGCGTTCTACGCCCTCGCCTTCACCGGTGGCTGAACGAACGAGATGACGGCCTTCCGCGATACCAACTATCGCTTCGAGAAGGCCAACGCCCAGGTCCTGGGTGTCAGCGTCGATTCCACAGCCGCCGCCGGCGAGTTCGAATCCAAACTCGGCCTCGAATTCCCCCTGCTCAGCGACTTCCCCCGCAACGAAACCGGCAAGACCTACGGCGTCTACAACGACCAGTACGGCGTCCACATGCGCACCACCTTCGTCATCGACAAAGACCGCATCGTCCGCGACATCTTCGTCGAGCCGCGCGACTTCGCCGCCCACGCGAGCCACTCCCTCCAGGTCCTCAAGGACATGGGCGAAGACATCGGCCCCGACGACTAATCCCGTTCAGGGGAGGAACACGAGGGACGGCCGGAGGCCGTCCCTTTCTGATGTCAGCGTACCTCGCTCATCAGCGCGAAGAAGTTCTCGTCGGGGTCCCGAAAGAACGCCATCCACAACTCGTGGTCCGGCATCTTCGCAATCATGTGCGGCTCCGATTCGACCGTCGCGCCCCGCCCCTTCAACCGCTCGAACGCCCCCGCCAGGTCGTCGACCCGGTAGTACACGCACGAAGCCGGGTGGTCGAACCGCTCGTCCTCGGCGATGTCGAGCATCAGCCGAACGCCGCCACAGTCGAAGAAAGCCAGGTTCCCCGCCTGGAACAGGAACGGCAAACCCAGCACATCCCGGTAGAACGCGACCGACCGCCCGATGTCCTTCACGTTGATCGCGATCTGCCCGACCGACCGTATCTCCGCCGGCTCTGCCATCTGCTCCTCCCTCCGACCGCTGCCCTCAATCGGCAATCACCAATTCCCCCCCCCGGGCCCCGCAGTATACTCGCCAGCCCTGCCCGTCCTTCGCTGCCTCGCTTCGAGCGTGTCGACCAGGATGACTAATCCGGGAACAACCTGCCGGCGACCTCCGTCACCCTCCTGCCGAGGGCGCGGGCCTGGTCACGGTCCTCGTCGGTCACCGCTCCATGCGCCGTCGCGCCGTAGTACGAACCCGACCGGCGCATCGTGTCCGACCACGGCAACCCCACCACAATCATCCCGTGCGCGAACAGCAGGTGCAGCAACTGCAGCAGCGTCGCCTCGATCCCGCCCGAACGCGAATAGCCCGCCGTGAACACCGCGCCGACCTTCCCGGCGAATTCGCCCGACTCCCACAGGTCGCCGGAAAAGTCGAACCACTCCTTCAGCTTCGCCGTCATCCCGCTCCAGTTCGGCGAACCGAGGATCATCCCCTCCGAACGAAGCAGGTCCGGGATGGTCGCCTCGTCGATGCGGCGCCGCAGGCACTCCCCGCCGGCGGCCACGATCCCTTCCTCGATCGAGTCGGCCAGTTGCTCGGTCAGCCCCCCACGGCTGTCGTAAAGAAGCAGGATTCGCGCCATGCCGTCGCTCCGGTCACAGGGATGGTCCTCGCCAGCCTAGCTTTTCGATGCCCGCTTCGCACGCTGGCTGGCTACGTCTCTGTTACGTTCTTGTCCGAACAGATCGCGACACTTATGACCAAATCAGCCCGGCCTATCGCAAAGCAGCAGATCCGGATCTACCGGTCCCGTTCCTCGGACCCATTCGACCAACCCGTCTGCCCGTCGATAATGCATAATACTTTTGGGCTGTCGGGATCGACACTTCGTTGGGAGGAAGTCAACAAGTAGTTCGAGCCGTCAAGGCCCGCCACGAGCGCGTTCCAGTTCCGGTTGTAGTGACCGAAGTTGCGCTCATTGTTTCCGCAGCGCCACTGAAAGAGCGGTAGCGATTAGCTTTACCCGGTTCGCCCCACCGAACTGCTGGTCCGCATCCCGGGCCGCACGGCCATCGATGCACACCTGGCGCGGCGCGACCGGTAGCCCCTTTCGTTCCCGGCTTACCGCGCGCCGCCGTTCGGCTCACGCCGGGCGTGTCCAGTCAGAAGGACGGGTCCCTGGCCCGTCCTTCTTCCTTTCCCCCGCTTTCGCCACTGCCCGGTCGATGGGTGACAGAGCGGCCGTCTGGGGAGCATGATGCTCGTGGGTTCGCGAGGTGGCTCGGGAGCCGTTCAGCCTGCGTCCGGGAGCACCGCAATGTGGCACATGGGTGATGGCTGGGGCTGGTGGATGATCTTCGGCTGGGCCTGGATGGTCGCCTTCTGGGGCCTCATTGTCTGGGCCGTCGTCACGCTCGTCACCCGCCTCTCTGGCGACCAGCGCCGACCTCCTGAAAGGTCCGGGCCGCTCCAGATCCTCGAAGAGCGCTACGCTCGTGGAGAAATCTCCTACGAAGAGTTCGAAGAGCGCCGCCGCCACCTCCTCGAAGATCGATCCTGACCTGCCTCTCGGGCCGCACGGCTCAGCCCTTCCCCTGCCAAATGGCCCCCGCCTGCTGAATGATCCGGCTCAAATTTTTCTTGTAAGTGGCAACAAAACCTGATCTGCATCATGGCTCGACCCTGCGCGTTGGCGTTTGCTACCATCTCGATGGCGAGCCAATGCCGCGTCTATCGCTGCCCCCCTCGCTCTCAATCGTCGAACTGGACCAAGGAGGGAACCCAGACATGGGTAACAGGGACAACTATTGGCTGCGTAAAGCGCAGGGATCCTCGATAACGCGGCGCCGGTTCGTGGGTGGAGCAGCCGTCGCCGGGATAGGCGCGGCTGGCATCGGGATCGTCGGCTGTGGAGACGATGATGGCGATGACGTCGCCGAACCCACTTCCGCCGGCTCCTCGCCGACGGCCGGCGCCTCGCCCACGACCGCCACAGAGAGCAAACCCGTTGGTGGCGTCTCCAGGGCCATATGGCTCGGAGGCAGCCAGTTCGACTCCGTCGACGTCCACCGCAACTGGCGCGACGAAACCTCCTGGATCTCCAACTACGTCCTCAACAAGATCGTCCGCTATTCGAACCCCGATACCGGCGACCTCGAAGGCGACCTCGCCGAAAAGTGGGAAACGCAGGACGCCCAGACCTACACCTTCCAGCTACGCAAGGACGTCAAGTGGCAGGAAACGCCGCTGACCAAGGGCCGCGCCCTCACCTCGCAGGACATCAAGTGGCACATCGAGCGCCAGGCCGCCGCCAAGCTGGTGGATGGCTCCGAAGCTCCGTTCCGCTTCCAGTCCGACTACAAGGACATCAAGGTTGAGACGCCCGACGACTACACGGTCAAGCTCACCCTGCCTACCCGGAACGGCGCGTTCCTCACCCGCATAGCCGCCTACTTCGCGACTGTCCCCAACCGCGAAACGATTGAGAAGTACGAAAAGGACCACACCGTCCTCACTGAGGCGGCGATGCCCGCAACCGGCCCGTTCAAGCTCAAGCAGTGGCAGAACGGCAAGGACATCATCATCGAGCGAAACCCTACCCACTTCCGCAAGGGTGAGCCGCTCCTCGATGGCTGGATTACGCCATGGGGCCTCTTCGCCGACCCCAACGCCGCCCGCCTTGCCTTCGAGCAGAAGCAGACCGACTTCTGGTATTCGCCCGATGGGTCCGTCACGAAGGCGGTCTTGGACGCCAACAAGGACACCATGTACGAGTCCCTCACCGGCGTCGCCAACACGGTCTACCTCCACCTGAACATGAACAAGCAGTTCAAGGACGTTCGCCTCGTGCAGGCCATGAACATGGCCGTCGACCGCCGGTTCATGATTCAGACGTTCCACCAGGGGCTCGGCCAGGTCAGCGGCCCCGTCACCTGGCTGCAGGAAGGCTTCGCCGTCAAGCCCGACGACCTCATCAAGTACCCCGGCTACCGCACCGACCGCGATCTCGAGATCAAAGAGGCACGGGCACTCTGGGAAGCAGGCGGTGGCCCTGCCCTGGGCGAAGTCGATGTCAAGTCCGTCGAAACGTGGCTCGGCCCCTGGCCCGATACGCCGCAGATCCTCCAGACCATGTTCAACGAGGCTCTCGGCGTTACCCAGTTCAAGTCCACCCGGGCGACCTACAACGACGACATCATCCCGAACCTCGCGAATGGCGAATGGCCCAACTGGATGGCCTGGACGAGCCAGGTCAACTCCCCCGACCCGCGCAACGACCTCATGGCCGCCTTCCACTCGGCCGGCAGCGCCAACTTCCAGAAGGTCAATAACCCTGAACTCGACAAGTTGCTGGAAGACGCCATCGGCACCGCCGACCTCGATGACGCCCGGGAGAGCGTCCTCAAGGCGGAGGACATCCTCCTCAAGAACGGGATGTACGGGAACATCATTCTCTACAACTACATCCTCCGCAGCGCCGTCTGGAACTACTTCGGGAGCAACTACAAGGAGCCGCCCGCGGCGGGAAAGCCTGCGATTGGCTACAACCTCTTCGCTGGCCACCTCACCTCCCGGAACTCCTACATCGACCCGAAGGACCCGTCCTACGCAGACGCGGTCAAGAATCGGACGCTCTGACATGAGGGGACGAGGACAGGAGGCCACGGCGCGGGGGATGAATCGGTGACCAACTACATCATCCGCCGCCTGCTGCTCAATGTCCTCGTCCTCTGGTTTGTCGCTTCGCTCGTGTTCGTGGCGACGAACGCCCTGCCCGGCGACTACGCCGCCCGGCGCGTCGCATCCACCCTCGACATGACCGACCAGACAGCGGCCATCGAGTATGCTCGCCACGAACTCGGGCTCGATAAGCCCCTCTGGCGGCAGTACCTCAATTTCATGGGCGACCTCGCCACGGGTGACCTCGGCAAGTCCTACGAAACCGGCCGCAGCACCTGGAGCGAACTCGGCGACCGCGTCCCAACGACCCTCGAACTTGGCGTCCTGATCGTCTTCGTCTCCTTCGCTGTCGGTATCCCCATCGGCATGGTGAGCGCGATCAAGCAGAACGCCGCCTCCGACTACATTCTCCGGGCGGTCGCCATCTTTGGCGTGGCAATGCCGGTCTTCTTCGTCGCGCTCCTCCTTTCCCTCGCCGTCATCAAGCTCTCGCTGTTCGAAATCGACATCGTCGGCGACC
>DATBWD010000026.1:0-7599 GCA_036515015.1 Tepidiformaceae bacterium | reverse complement strand
GTTCAACGCCGAGTCAACGCCCCAGGAGAGCCTTGCCGCCCTGAGGCGCGCACTCGAAGGTGAGGAGCGCCGGGCGCGCGCCTGAGGCTTCCTCGCGCCGCCGGCCAACATGATGACTGAGCAGCCGCGGTTTGCCGAGGTAGCGGTGAACGCCGGTCAACCGGCGCGGACGCCGTTTACCTATGGCGTGCCCGATGGGATGGAGGTGGCCGGCGGGCAGGCGGTGTTCGTGCCGTTCGGGCCACGGATCCTCCAGGGCATCGTCCTCGGGATGAGCGATCGGTCCGAACTCGAAGCGGTCCGGCCGATCAGCGCGGTTGCCGACCCGGAGCCCGTCCTCGACGAGGCCCACATTGCGCTGGCGAGCTGGATGAGCGCGACGTACCTTGCCCCCCTCTGGGATTGTGTCGCGACCTGCCTGCCTTCGGGGTACGGGCAGAAGTCGGTGACGATGGTGTCGCCGGTCGACGTGCCGCCGCTGCTACCGGTCAACCCACGGGACCAGAAGATCCTGCAATACATCGGTGCGCACGGCCGGGTCACGCTCGACGCACTGCGCGAAGCCTTGGGGAGCGTGACGCTCGACCGGCTGAAGCGGCTGCAGGACGCCGGGCACCTCACGGTCGCCCAGGGGCTTGCCCGACCGGCGGGGCGTCCCCGGTTCGAACGGCGCCTGGGGCTCCTTCGGGGCCCGGACGAGGCTCGCGAGCAGGCAGATGAACTGGCGGCGAAGTCACCTCGTTCGGTCGAGGCACGCATCCTCCGGTTGCTGGCAGAGGCGGGCGATATCAGCCTGACGCAGGCCCGCGAGGCGGGGGCGCAGACGGTGCACGTCCAGCGATTGCAGGCCCAGGGGTGGCTCAAGGACTACGAATCGCAAATCGAACGCGACCCGTTGGCCGACTACCGCTTCGCCACGAGGCCACCGCTGGTGTTGACCGCCGAACAGCAGGCGGCCGCCGACCGCATTGCCGCCGAGGGAGGCGTGCACCTGCTCCACGGTGTTACCGGCGCGGGGAAGACAGAGGTCTACCTCGACCTCGTCCGGCGGACGCTCGAGGCAGGAAAGGGGGCGATTGTCCTCGTTCCAGAGATCTCACTGACCCCACAGGCGGTGCGCCGCTACGGTGAGCGCTTCGGTGAGACGTTGACCGTGCTCCATTCGGGCCTGGGGACGGGCGAACTCTTCGACCAGTGGCACCGCATACGGCGGTCTGAGGCCCGGGTGGTCGTCGGGTCGCGGAGTGCGCTCTTCGCGCCGGTCGGGGACCTCGGACTGGTCGTCCTCGACGAGGAGCACGAGTGGACCTACAAGCAGGTCGACCCGCAGCCGCGCTACCACGCCCGGGAGGCAGCCGAGGAATTGTGCCGGCTCACGGGGGCGACGCTGGTGCTGGGGAGCGCCACGCCGGACGTCGTCACGTATCACCGGTCGGAGACCGGGCAAATTCGGCGGACGGAACTGCGGATACGCATCTCCCCGGGCGAAGGGGGGACGACAGAAGCCGGCCAGATGCCGAACGTCACCGTGGTCGACATGCGGGAGGAGTTGAAGGCGGGCAACCGCAGCCCCTTCAGCTTCGCGTTATCGCGCGCCGTCAACGCGGCGCTGGAAGCGGGCGAGCAGAGCATCCTCTTCGTGAACCGCCGGGGTTCGGCGAGGTTCATGCTCTGCCGTGATTGCGGCCACCTGCCGTTGTGCCCTTCGTGCGAGGTGGCGATGGGACTCGACCTGAACAACCCCGACGATCCTCAGCTTCGGTGCCACCACTGCGGGCGATCGAAGCGATTGGAGGCGCGCTGTCCACGTTGCGATAGCCCCCGCTACCGGCCGTTCGGCATCGGCACACAGAAGATCGAACAGATGGCACGGACGGAGTTCCGCGGCGCCCGGATCGCGCGGTGGGACAGCGATGTGGCGACGCGAAAGGGCAGTCACGAACGCATAGTGGAGGCGCTGGAAGCAGGAGAAATCGACATCCTGGTCGGCACGCAGATGCTGGCGAAGGGCCTCGACCTGCCGTCGATGATGGTTGTTGGCGTGGTGGACGCGGACGTCGGGTTGAGCCTGCCCGACTACCACGCCCACGAGCGGACGTTCCAGTTGCTCTCGCAGGTGGCGGGAAGGGCAGGGCGGCGCGGCCGGGCGGGGACCGTGATCATCCAGACCTACGAGCCGGATGTGTCACCGATCCAGGCCGCTGCGCACCACGACTACCGCGCGTTCTACGAAGAGGAGATTGCCCACCGGCGGCGGGCGGCCTATCCGCCGTTTTCGCGCCTCGTGCGCCTGATGCACCACCAGAAGAACTACGAACATGGGCTGATGGAGGCGTCCCGCGTTGCGGCCGAACTTCGGATGCGACGAGACGCGGCCGGGCGGGCTGACCCGGATGTGCTCGGCCCCACGCCACCCTACATCGCCCGCCTTCGCGGCGAATACCGCTGGCAGATCCTGCTGCGGGGGAGGCAACCGGCGTCACTGCTGGCGCCGGTCCGGCTTGGGGAGCGCTGGACGGTCGACGTGGACCCGGCCAGCCTGTTGTGACCTCCGGGCGTTGCTCGAATCTGTTCTTCGTGAGGCGAGGCTCTGCTATCCTCATGTGAACGGCCGGGGCGTCCCGGCAACTGGAGGCGCGCTCGATGGACCAGGAGATTCGGCCGTGGCAGCGCATTGCGCTCATTTTCCCCGGCCAGGGGTCGCATCACGTCGGGATGGGTGAGCGACTGGCGAGTGTTTCCCGGGCCGCGAAAGACATCTTCAAGCGAGCCGACGAGGTTCTCGATACGGGGCTTTCCAAACTCTGCTTCGAAGGGCCGCTGGGAGAACTCGAACAGACCATTAACCAGCAGCCGGCAACCTTCGTGACATCGATCGCGTGGCTGGCGGCGCTCCAGGAACGATGGGAATCGCTGGACCGGAAACTCGAACCGCACGTGCTCGCGGGCCACTCGATGGGCGAATTCACCGCCGCCGTGGCCGCAGGTTCCCTGACATTCGAAGAAGGGCTGTTGCTCGTGAAGGAGCGCGGCGTGCTCATGGAAGAGTCGGGCAAGGAGCAGCCAGGCGGGATGGCCTCGATCCTGGGGCTGCCAGAAAAGAAAGTGGCGGAGATCTGCGCACTGGTCGCCACCGATGAGGAGTACGTCGGGCTGGCGACGGCCAACTGCGAGGGCCAGAATGTCATTTCGGGGGCGCTCGCTCCGCTGAAGCGGGCCATGGAACTCGCCGACAAGGCGGGCGCCCGCAGGGTAGTGAAGCTGCCTATCACGATCGCCTCGCATTCGCCGCTCATGGCGAAGGCGAGCGAGGGGATGAACAAACTCCTCCAGAAACTTCCCATGACTGACCCGGAGCGCCCGCTCGTAGGGAACGTCAACGCAGACCTGCTCGAAACGCAGCCCGAGGTCTACGTCGAGTTGCGCGACCAGCTGCTGATGGGCGTGCGCTGGCAGAAATCGGTCGAGACGATGAAGGCTGAAGGAGTCGATATGTTCATGGAAGCGGGGCCGGGGAACGTGCTCACACGGCTCGTACGCCGGATCGACTACGGCGTGAACAGCCTCAGCCTGAGCGACGAAAACGAAGGACTGCTTTCCGACAACTTCAAGATGGTCGAGGCGTCCGCACGGTGAGCGGCCGCGTTGTGGTAACAGGGGTGGGGGCGGTCACTGCCGTGGGGCACACCGCGGAAGAGACGTGGCAGGCGATGCTCGACGGGCGGAGCGGCATCGACACCATCACGCTCTTCGACCCCGAGCCCTACCCGGTCCGCATCCAGGCCGAGGTGAAGAACTTCGAACTCGGGGAGCGGGTCGATGCGAAGCAGCAGCGGTACATGAACCGGGGCGTCACCTTCGGGGTGTCGGCGGCACTGGAAGCGCTCACCGACAGCGGTCTCGACATCAACGAGGACAACGCCGACATGATCGGCGTGATCTTCAGTTCGGGCGGCGGCGGGACCGAGATGCTCCTCGAGCACCAGAAGATCCTCGAGGAGAAGGGGCCACGCCGGGTGACGCCGTTCCTCGTCGCAAACTTCATCCCGGATGCGGTGAGCGGGCACGTCGCCATCGCGACCGGGGCGCGAGGCCCCAACATGGCGGTCGTGAGCGCCTGCGCCACTGGCGGCGGGACGCTTGGCGAGGCGTTCGAAACCATCCGGCGAGGGGACGCGACGGCGGTCATCTCGGGGAGTTCCGAGGCGGTGCTGCTGCCGATCTTCCACGCGACGTGGTGCTCCATGCGCGCGCTCGCGGGGGACAACGAACACCCTCAGAAAGCGCTCAAGCCGTTCGACCTGAACCGCGACGGGTTCATCGCCGGGGAAGGCGGCGCCGGTATGATCCTCGAAGACTACGACCATGCGAAGGCGCGCGGCGCGAAAATCTACTGCGAGATCATCGGGTATGGCAGTTCGAACGACGCCTACGACATGATCGCGCTGCACGAGACGGGCCGCGGGCTGAAGCGGGCGGTCAATGCCGCCATCCGGAAGGCCGGGATCGACCCTTCGGAGATCAACTACATCAACCCTCACGGCAGCGGCACCCCGTTGAACGACCGCGTGGAGACGATGGTGTTCAAGGACATCATGGGGAAGGCGGCATACGACGCGGCGATCAGTTCGGTGAAGCCGATCACGGGGCACTGCATGGGAGCCTCGGGTTCGGTGGAAGCACTGGCCTGCGTGATGGCGATCCGCGATCAGCAAGTGCCGCCGACAATCAACTACACCACGCCCGACCCCGAATGCGACCTCGACTACGTGCCGAACACCGCCCAACAGCGGAAGGTGCGCGTTTCGATGACCACGTCCGTCGGGTTGGGCGGACACAACTCCTGCCTCATTTTTCGTGAGGCAGAATAACCAGCGGAGCACCATGTGACTCGAGCACTAGTAACGGGCGCGGGCGCGATCACGCCCATCGGTCTCACCGCGCAAGAGTTTTGGGACAACCTCGTCGCCGGGGTCTCGGGAGTGACCGAGATCACCCGGTTCGACACGACCGACCTCCCGGTGAAGATCGCATCGGAGGTCAAGGGGTTCGAGCCGGGCAAGTACATGGACTCGAAGGGCGCGCGGCGGATGTCGCGGTTCGCCCAGTTCGCCGTTGCGGCAGCACAACTGGCAGCGGACGACGCCGGGTTGAAGCTCGCCGAGTCGGAGCGCAGCCGGGCGGCGTCGAGCATCGCCACCGGTTCGGGCGGCGCCGTGGACACGATGGACGAGATCAGGGTGCTCATGGAGCGCGGCCCGTCACGGGTCAGCCCGTTCTATATCCCGATCATGGCGCCGAACATGGGCGCCTGCCAGGTATCGATGCACCTTGGGCTCCGAGGTCCGGCGATGGCCAGCGTGGCAGCCTGCGCCAGTGGCCTCTACTCCTACATGGAGGCGAAGCACCTGATCGAGAGCGGCCGGGCCGATGTGGTGCTCGCCGGAGGGACGGAAGCGGCGCTGCACCCGCTCCCGATCGCGGCTCTTGCGAACATGAAGGCGCTCAGCCGGCGCAACGATGACCCGCAGGGCGCCAGCCGCCCGTTCGATGCCGAACGGGACGGTTTCGTCTTCGGCGAAGGCGCGGTGGTCATGGTGATCGAGTCGGAGGAGCGGGCGAAGGCACGCGGAGCGCGCGTTTACGCGGAACTTGCCGGGGGCGGGCTCAGTTGCGACGCATACCACATCACCGCTCCACTGGAAGACGGCTCGGGTGCGGCGGAAGCGATGACGGAAGCGATGCGCGCAGCGGGCCTGCAGCCGCAGGACATCGACTACATCGCCGCGCACGGCACCGGCACTCCGCTCAACGACGTGGCCGAGACGGTGGCTATCAAGCAGGCGTTCGGCGAGGCGGCGGGGCGGCTTTCGATCAGTTCGCCCAAGTCGATGGTCGGCCACCTGCTCGGTGGGGCGGGCGCGGTGGGGGCGCTGGCGGCGGTGTTCGCCGTCTATCACGACGTCGTGCCGCCGACGATCAACCTCCACACCCCGGACCCGGAATGTGACCTCGACTACACGCCCCTTACGGCGAAGCAGCGTACAGTTCGAGCGGCGGCCGCAAACGGGTTTGGCTTCGGCGGCCAGAACGGGTGCGTGATCTTTCGTAAATACGAGCAGTGACGTAGCATCGCGCAGATGCGGTCATTCGTCCCCACGCAAAGTGGGAAAAGTGAAGCAGGAGAACCATGGCCAGCGTATTCGAACGTGTTCGTGATGTAGTTGTCGCCCAGCTGAAAGTCAGCCCGGACGAAGTGAAGCCGGAGGCGAACCTTATCGACGACCTCCGCGCCGATTCGCTGGACATTGTGGACCTGACGATCGCGATCGAAGAGGCGTTTTCGAGCGAGGCGGACTTCGAGATCCGCGACGAGGATGCGGAAAACATCCGCACCGTCCAGGACATCCTGGACTTCCTGGCCACGCAAGGTATCGAGTAGCGCCCTAACTGCCCGCTAACGACCGCAGGCGCGAGACGATGCCCGGCAGCGTGGTGAGCAGCCGGTCCACGTGCTCATCCGTGTTGTCCTTGCCGAGCGTGAGGCGGAGCGAGGCGTGGGCAAGGTCCGAGTCGATGCCCATTGCCGTGAGGACGTGCGAGGGTTCGAGCGCGCCCGTGGTGCACGCACTACCGGAACTGGCCGCGATATCGGCCATGTCGAGCGCGAGGAGCACGCTTTCGCCCTCGACGCCGCGGAAGCAGCAACTGAAGTTGTTCGGCAGGCGGGCATCGGGGTCGGCCGGGCCTGTGATAACCGTGTCGGGGATGCGCTCGGGGAGTTCGAAGAGGATCCGGTCGCGCAGTTTGCGGACATGAGCCACGCGTTCGTCGCGCTCATCCCAGGCGAGCTTCATGGCGGTAACCAGCCCCACGATCCCGGCGAGGTTCTCGGTGCCGGCGCGGCGTTCTTTTTCCTGGCTCCCGCCGAGGAGCATCGGCTGCCAGGGCGTGCGGTTCTTCACGTAGAGGAGGCCGACTCCCTTGGGGCCATAGATCTTGTGGGCCGCGACGCTGAGGAGATCGACCCCCAGGGCAGCCGGGCTTATGTCGACTGCGCCGGCGGCCTGGACAGCGTCCGTGTGGATGACCACGTTCGGATTAGCCGCGCGAGCGATACGCGCCGCTTCGGCGACCGGCTGGATGGTGCCGACCTCGTTGTTGGCCGTCATGATGCTGACGAGGACGGTCTCGCCGGTGACCGCCGCCTCCAGGGCCGCCAGGTCGACCACACCGTCGCCATCGACCGGGAGGTAGGTGGCGCGGAAGCCTTCGCGCTCCAGTTGTTCGACCGCGTGGAGGACGGCGTGGTGTTCGACCTGCGTCGTGATGATGTGGTCGCCGCGGCCGCGCTGGCGCTGTGCGAAGGCGGCGCCGCGGATGGCGGCGTTGTCGGCTTCGGTACCGCCGCTGGTAAACACGACCTCCTTCGGCGAGGCCCCGAGGAGGTCGGCGCACAGCTTCCGCGCGGCGTCGAGGGCGCGGCGCGCCTCCTGGCCCTCCAGGTAGATGCTGGAGGGGTTTCCCCAGTGGTCCGTGTACATCGGCCACATGGCTTCGAGGACACGGGGGTCGGGCGGCGTTGTGGCAGCGTGATCG
>DATBWD010000025.1:0-3795 GCA_036515015.1 Tepidiformaceae bacterium | reverse complement strand
GCCACCGATTCGCGAAACCGTCTTCGTAAAGTACTTGTCGACAAGCGGTTCCGACAGTCCTATAGCCTCAAAGATCTGGGCCCCGCGGTAACTCTGGATCGTCGAGATGCCCATCTTGGACATGACCTTGACGACGCCCTTCTTGATGGCCTTCAGGTAGTGATCGACCGCTTCTTCCGGGTCGATGTCGCCCTCGAGAAATCCTTGCTCGGCCAGTCCCCGGAGTGAGTCGATCGCGAGGTAGGGGTTGATGGCGCCGGCGCCGTACCCTATCAGAAGCGCAAAATGGTGCACCTCTCGGGCATCGGCCGTCTCCACCACCAGGCCGATCTGGGTTCGCTTCCGTTCGCGGACGAGGTGGTTGTGGAGCGCCGCCGTGGCGAGCAGCGACGGGATGGGAGCGTTGTCCGCGTCTACACCGCGGTCGGAGAGGAGGAGCACCTTGGCGCCCCGGGCGATGGCGCGGTCCGCCTCCTGGAAGAGCGCGTCGATGGCGGGCGCGAGGCCCGCCGGCCCAGCCTTCGCTGGAAACAGCATCGGAAGAACCGTCGCCCGCAACGCGTGATCGCGCAGCGACTTGATCTTCGCCAGTTCGGTGTTGTCCAGGAACGGTGATTCGAGGTCAATCAGGTGGCAACTCTCGGGTTCGGGGTCCAGCAAATTGCCTTCCGGGCCGATGACTGTCTTCACCGATGTCACGAGTTCTTCGCGAATAGCGTCGAGGGGCGGATTCGTCACCTGCGCGAAGAGTTGCTGGAAGTAGTTGTAGATGGGCTGCGCGCGGTCGCTCAGGACGGCGAGCGGTGTATCAGTGCCCATCGAGCCGATCGCTTCCTCGCCGTTCTTCGCCATCGGTCCAAGGATGTACTTCAGGTCTTCGAGCGAGTATCCGAACGCCATCTGCTGGTCGAGTAGATGGTCGCCCTCGATCTGCTTGAGGCACTCCGGTTCGGGGACCGACTCGAGCGAGACGAGGTTCCTGTCCAGCCATTTCCGGTACGGGCGTTCGTTGGCAAGCGCGTTCTTCAGTTCCGCGTCATCGATGATGCGGCCCTCTTCGAGGCTGACGAGGAACATCTTGCCGGGCTGCAGGCGGCCCTTGTGGAGGATGCGCTCCGGCTCGATGGGCAGTACCCCCACCTCTGACGCCATGATGACCAGATCGTCCTTCGTGACGATGTAGCGGGAAGGGCGAAGTCCATTGCGGTCGAGGACGGCGCCAATCGTTTTGCCATCGGTGAAGGTTACCGATGCCGGGCCATCCCAGGGTTCCATCAGGCAACTGTGGTACTCGTAGAACGCCTTCTTCTCGGGGCTCATCGACTCGTGCTTATCCCATGCCTCGGGGATGAGCATCATCATGGCGTGGGCGAGCGGCCGCCCGGCGAGGTACAGCAGTTCGAGCGCCGCGTCGAGCGAGGCCGTGTCGCTGGCGGTCTCATCGATGATCGGCAGGATCTTCGAAATCTCTTCGAAGCGTGGCGACTGGAACAACGCTTCCCTGGCGGTCATCCAGTTCCGGTTCCCGCGGAGCGTGTTTATCTCGCCGTTGTGCGCGATCATCCGGTAGGGGTGGGCCAGCTCCCAGCTCGGGAAGGTGTTCGTGCTAAAGCGCGAATGGAACATCGCCAGCGAACTCGTCATCCGCTGGTCGCTGAGGTCGGGGAAGTACTCGCGAAGCTGTGTGGCGGTCAGCATTCCCTTGTACACGAGCGTCCGGCAGGAAAGGCTCGCGAGGTAGAAGTACTCCTCGTCCTTGATCCCCCAGCGCGCCACCGACTACTCGAACCGCTTGCGAATGACGTAGAGCTTGCGTTCGAACGTATCCTCGTCCTGGACGTCGAAGCCACGACGGATGAACACCTGGAAGATGGCCGGCTCCGCCGCCTTCGCGGTGGCCCCGATTGTGGAGTTGTCGGTTGGCACTTCCCGCCAGCCGAGGAGGTGCTGGCCCTCCTCCTCCACGATCGCCGTGAACAGCGCCATGGCCTGGGCCCGTGCCCGCGCATCCGGCGAAGCAAAGAGCGTGCCCACACCGTAGTGACCAACTTCCGGGAGCCGGATACCAAGCGCGGCCGCCTCACGCTGGAAGAACCTGTGTGGGATCTGGATGAGCATGCCCGCGCCGTCGCCGGTGTTGACTTCGCAGCCACAGGCGCCGCGGTGGTTCAGGTGCTCGAGCGCGGTGAGGCCGTCGTCGACAATCTGATGCGATCGGGCGCCCTTCAGATGGACCACGAAACCGACGCCACAGCTGTCGTGCTCATGTTGCGGGCTGTAGAGTCCCCCGGCTTCGGGTCGCCTTCCCTGTCGCATGTGGCAGTCTCCGACTGAAGCGTGGTGGCTGAATTTGGGAATGAGCAAAGCCCTCGCGGCGCCGGCGGCGAAAGCGCTGCGAATTGTGAAAAGATTCCCAAATCGAACGGGCGCGGATTGTGAACCGCCAGTATACCAGAGCCCTGAGTGCGAATCGAGTCGGACGGATTAAGTTCTCGTGACGCCGATTGTCATAGCATGCTCCCCTCGGCCCGGCGTGCGGCGTCGTATACTCATCGCGACGACCGCAGGCAGGCCCCACATGACATCTGAATCCTACTGGAATGTTGAAAACCTCGAGGAGATGGTGAGCGCCCGGGCGAAGCTCCTCGGCCCAGCCGTTTGGGCCGCGGCCACGCCGGACCCGCGGCCGGTTATCTCCTTTGCCGGCGGACTCCCGGACATCCCCTCGCTCCCGGGCGAAATCCTGCTCAGGGCCGCGCGCACGGTCGTCGACCGTGAACAGAAGGAGGCGCTTGAATACGGCGGAACCTTCGGACCATATCCGCTTCGCGCAGAGATAGCGGCCCGTTCCTCGCTGATTGAAGGCATCCCGGTGGGAGTCGACCAGGTACTGATCTGTTCCGGGTCCGCCCATGGCATCGGTGTCGCCTGCGAAGCTCTCCTCGACCCCGGAGACGTCGTGCTCGTGGAAAGCCCCAACTTTCCGGGGAGCATGCGGACCATCCGTTCGTTCGGCGCGGAACAGATCGCGATCCCGATGGACGAGGCGGGCCTGCGGGTAGACGCCCTGGAGAGTGCCCTCAATCGCCTTCGGGACGATGGCAAGCGCGCAAAGTTCATCTACTGCATCCCGACCCACCAGAACCCGGCCGGCTCGACTCTCCCGCTGGATCGCCGCGAGCGGATGGTGGAACTGGCACGCGAACACCGCACCTTCATCCTTGAGGACGACGCCTACGGCGAACTGTGGTTCGAAGAACCGCCCCCGCCGTCGCTGTTCGCTCTCAGCAACGGTGACTTTGCTATCAAGGTCTCCAGCTTTTCCAAGATTCTTGCAACAGGCCTGCGCATGGGCTGGGTGATGGGACCGGCCGCCGTCGTGAGCCGCATGGCAGCGGTCCGTTACGACATGGGGAGCAGCCCTTTCCTCGGGCGGGTCATCGCGGAGACAATCCGCAACGGCGATCTCGATCGCCACATCGTCAACCTCCGGGGTATCTACCGCCGCAAGCTGGAACGAATGCGCGAGGCGCTCAAACGCTACTGCGGCGATTACTGCACGTATACCGTGCCGGGCGGCGGCTTCTTCCTGTGGCTCAAACTCGCCCCCGGCCTCTCCTCGCGTGACGTCCAGGTGGCGGCCAACGAGCGGGGCGTCATTGTCGGCCAGGGGCCACAGTTCTTCGCCGACGGCAACGCGACGAACCACATCCGCCTTGCCTTCAGCTATGTGGCGATGGAGGACATCGAAGAAGGGGTCCACCGGCTGGGCGACGCCATGGCCGAAGTCGCGGG
>DATBWD010000024.1:0-3525 GCA_036515015.1 Tepidiformaceae bacterium | reverse complement strand
GAACACCTGCTTCAGCGCCGCCACCGCTTCGGCCACCAGCTTCGAGTACATCTCGAACCCCACCGAGGCGATGTGCCCGCTCTGTTCCGTCCCCAGCACGTTCCCAGCGCCCCGAATCTCCAGGTCCCGGAGCGCAATCTGGAACCCGGCGCCGAGTTCCGTCGCTTCGAACACAGCCTCCAGCCGCTTCTGCGCTGTCTCGTTGAGGGCCCGGTCCTTGTTGTACAGGAGGTAGGCGTAGGCCCGGTTTGCCCCCCGGCCCACCCGTCCGCGCAACTGGTACAGCTGCGCGAGCCCAAGCTGGTTCGCGCTGTCGATGATGATCGTGTTCACGTTCGGGATATCCAGCCCGCTCTCGATGATCGTCGTGCAGAGCAGGATGTCGTGGTCGCCCGCGCTGAACTCCATCATCACCCGTTCGAGTTGCTCCTCCGGCATCTGCCCATGGCCGATGGCGATATTCGCCTCCGGGACGATCCGCTGCAGCCGGGCATACACCCGCTCGATGTCATGCACCCGGTTGTGCACGAAGTACACCTGCCCGCCACGCTGCAACTCGCGGTCGATTGCCTCGCGGATGATCTCGTCGTCCCACTCCATCACATACGTCCGGATGGGCAGCCGCTCTTCCGGCGGCGTCATCACCGTGCTCATGTCCCGGATGCCCGCGAGTGACATCTGCAAAGTCCGCGGGATCGGCGTCGCCGAAAGCGTCAGGAAGTCCACCTCGGCCCGCATCTGCTTGAGACGCTCCTTGTGGGCGACTCCGAACCGCTGCTCTTCGTCGATAATCACCAGCCCGAGGTCCTTGAACTCGACGTCACGCTGCAGCAGACGGTGCGTCCCAACCACGATGTCCACCTCGCCCGTTCGTACCCGTTGGATGATTTCCCGCTGCCGCTGCTCGTTGCGAAACCGCGAGAGCACCTCAACTTCCACCGGAAACCCGGCCGTCCGCTCGCGGAAAGTGTGGCCATGCTGCTCGGCAAGCACCGTCGTCGGTACGAGCACAGCAACCTGCTTGCCCGCCATCACCGCCTTGAACGCCCCGCGAATCGCGACCTCCGTCTTCCCATAGCCGACGTCGCCACAGATCAGCCGGTCCATCGGTTGCTCGCGCTGCATGTCCGCCTTCATCTCCGAGATCGCTTCCAATTGGTCCTGCGTCTCGATAAACGGGAACGCCGCCTCCATCTCCATCTGCCACGCGTTGTCTTCCGGGAACGCGAACCCCCGCGCCAGCTCCCGCTGCGCGTACAGTTCCAGCAACTCCTGCGCCATTTCGGCAACGGCCTGCTTCACGCGCCGCTTCGCGCGACTCCACTCCTGCGATCCCAGCCTCGTCAGCGATGGGGGATGGTCCGCCGGCCCGATATACCGGGAAACCGCGTCCAACTGGTCCATGGGGACGTATAGACGGTCGCCCTGCGCGTACTGCAGTTCCAGGTACTCCCGCTCCAGGCCGTCGACCGAACGACGCACCAGCCCCCCGTACCGGGCGATGCCGTGGTCCGCATGGACCAGGTAGTCCCCTGCTTCCAGGGTCGAGACCAGGTCGGGCCGGATTCCCGTGCGCGTCCGGGTTGGTCGACGTCGCTTCCGAAATCCGAAGATCTCCGTGTCGGTGATGAGCACCAGGCGGTCGTCGAGCGTGTAGCCCCCGGCAACAGCCTGTGGAGTCAGGACGACTTCGCCCTCCCCCGGCGGTTCCGCCACCCTCCGCTCGAGCGTGGCAGGGATTCCGTCCTCCTCCATCAACTCCGCGATCCGCAGCGCCTGCTGCGACGCGATCACGACGGCTCGGCCGTCCCGCCGCCAGGCCGCGGCCTGCTGCACCAGCGCCTTGAGCTTCCCCGCGAAGCCCGGCGTGGCTTTCAGTGGCAGACGCCTGGCGCCCATCTCTTCGGCCCCGAACCGCTGCAGGTGAATGGCCTGGGGCAACTCTTCGAGCGCTCGTTCGAAATCGTCCGGCGCAAGGTTCAGGGCGGGCAGGCCCGCCGGGATTGCGCCCCGCGCCTCCTGTTCCGCCCGTGCCCGCTCCTGGTGCGCATGGAGCGTCTCCAGGCTCGCCAGCCCGTCCTCCGCGTCGTCGAAGATGACCGTCCCGTCTGCCGCCAGGTGCGCCAGCCCCGTTGACCGGTAGAGCAGCGGCTCGAAGAAGCCCTCGTAGTCGCTCCGGTCGCCGCTCGCGACCAACTCCAGTTGTTCGACGACGGCCTCTGCCTCCTCGCCCTTCGCGGTCACCCCTTCGGAAAGTTCCCTGGCGGCGTCCCGGGCGGCGCGAGTCCCGGTCGCCGCCGGCGGCAGGTGGGTGGCATCGAGCCGCCCTACGCTGCGCTGGCTCGCCAGGTCAACGCTCCGGATGCTCTCGACCTCGTTTCCGAAAAACTCGATCCGGTACGGGTTCTCAGCCCCCGGCGCCCAGGCGTCAACCAGCCCGCCCCGTCTGCTCGCCGTCCCCGGGTGGTCGGCAATGTGCGTCACCTCGTAGCCGATGGCCTCCAGTTCGCCCAGCAACCCCGCCGGCTCAAGCGAGGCGCCCACCCTCACATCGATGCCCGCGGCCTGCACCTCGGGCCCCGCGCAGTACTCCGACAGCGATGCCCACGACGCCACGACGAGTGCTCGCCCCGGCCCTCGTAGCGCCGCCAGCGCTCGCCCACGCTCGAGAGCGACGACCTGATCCGTCCGGACGAACTCGTAGGGCAGCGCTTCCCGTTCTGGCAGCCGGGCAAAAGGTACGTCCCTTAAGTACAGCCCGAGTTCGTCGTACAGCGCCTGTGCGCGTGAGGGAGTGGCTGCCAGTAGCAACGTTGGCCCCTCCCGCCGCGCCGCGACCGCCGCCGCCACCACCGCTTTCGCCGTTTCGGGCACGCCAAAGCGCACCACTCCCCCGGACCGGGTGGGTGATGCGATGCAGTCGGCTACCGCCGTCGTGAGCCCGACGAGCTCGCTGCCCAGTACAAACTCCAACGGCCCCGATATCCGCAAACCGGATCGGGGCGTCACTCCACTTTATCTGACTCGGCGCCCTGGCGCGCGACGCACCCCCGTGCGCGCGTTGGTTCGCCGGGCCGATGCCGTTACTTCGTATCGCCCGATACGGGGTCAAGATTCAGAATCGGTGAAAGGTTATCTCTGGAAGCGCTCGAAAACCCCCCGATCTATCGATAGCACAGAGCTCTCCCATTGACACCGCATGGTGTCTCCGTATACTCCGTCCATCCGAGCGGGGATGCTCGGACGTAGTTCAGATCAGATCCAAGTTCGGTACAGTTCTATTTTTGGGGGGAAACCAGAATGAACGAGAATAACTACTGGACCAGACGGCTCAGCTCGAGCCGCCTCTCCCGGCGTCGCTTCGTTGGCGGCGCCGCGGTCGCAGGCGTCGGAGCGGCTGGCATGGGACTGGTAGGCTGCGGCGACGACGATGACGATGACGGTGGCAGCCCAACCCAGGCTCCCGCCGGCTCACCAACAGCGGCCGAGAGCCCGACACCTGCCGCCGCCCAGCCCAAGCCCGGC
>DATBWD010000023.1:0-3394 GCA_036515015.1 Tepidiformaceae bacterium | reverse complement strand
GATCTGGTCGGCGTATTCCCAGCGGTCGCCGTACTTGTCGTACTTCTTGCGCTTGTCGGGGTCGGCGAGAACTTCGTGCGCCTGGTTGATCTCCTTGAACCGCGCCTCGGCGGTGCGGTCGTTGGGGTTCACATCCGGGTGGTGTTTTCGGGCGAGCTTACGGTAAGCCGCGCGGATGTCTTTTTGGGAGGCACCGCGGCTCACGCCGAGCACGTCGTAGAGGTTCTTCGCCATTGCCTGTTCAGCGTAGCACCATCAAGCTCGACAAGGAAGGAAGTCTGATAATTCAGCTATCAGAGGTCTTGCAGCCTCGAGCATGAGTGCTCTATCATTTTCGAAGATCACCAAACACTCTGGAAGGAGGAACCCATGGCTACAAACGTCGCACGCTGGGACCCGTTCCAGGAAATCGCCGGGATGCGCAACGCGATGGACCGCCTGCTCGAACAGAGCTTTGGCCGGCTGCCCGCGTTTCGCAACGGCGAGGAGCTGGGGCCCACCAGTCTTGGCCTCGATGTGATGGAGACGAATGACAGCTTCATCATCAAGGCCGCCATCCCGGGCGTTGACCCCGCCGATGTCGACATTTCGGTGGAGGATGACGTCCTGACTATCAAGGGCGAATTGGAGCAGAAGAACGAGGCGGAGGAGGGCGAGTACCTGCGGCGCGAACTGCGCTACGGCGCTTTCCAGCGCGCGCTGCGCCTGCCGCCCACCGTCGATGCCGATAGGGCACAGGCCGACTTCGAGCACGGCATGCTGCGGCTGACCCTGCCGAAGAAGCCCGAAGCCCGCGCCCGGTCGATCAAGATCACGCCGAAGGGTGTGGTCGAGGGCGAGGCCCCGGAAATCAGCCAGCACTAGACGGCAGCTTCGGGGGGAACGCGAGGAGGCGGGTGCACGTAGCACCCGCTTTCTTCATGCCCGGAACTTTTCGGTGCGCAATCACGTAGTAGTCGTCAGAGGGGAAAGCACACATGGAGGTGCGCGCTTGAAGACGAAACGACTGGTCATGGTGGCGCTGGGGGCCATCGTGCTGCCGCTGGTGCTCGTGGCATGCGGCGGCGGCGACGACGACGACGATGGAGTCATGGTCCCGCAGCCGGGGGCGGACGGAGAAGCGGCTTCGCTAGAGTCGAAGCCGCCCACGTTCGCCGCCGACGAGGACAAGGCCGTCCGCGAGTCGGCCGGAGGAGTGCCCGCCGACGATCCCGGTTCCGGGGAGCCGCCGCTGAGTTCGGCGAGTCTCGAGCGAAAGATCATTTTCCACGCAACGCTCGAAATGCAGGCCGAGAACGTCCAGGGCACATTCAATGAGGTGGGGCGGATCGCGCGGGTTGCCGGCGGATTCATCGAGCAGTCGAGCCTGTTCACGCAGAAGGACGATGAGGGCGAGGAGCAGCCGTACGCCACGCTTTCACTGCGGATACCATCGACGCAGTACCAGGATGTGCTGGCGGACCTGCGCGGGCTGACAGGGGTGGAAATCAAGCGGGAGGAGTCCGGCGCGAACGAGGTGACGGAGCAGTACACCGACCTGCAAAGCCGCCTGCGGAACCTGGAGCGGAGCGAGTCCCAGTACCTGGCCCTGCTGGAGCGGGCGAACTCGATCCAGGACATCCTGACGGTGCAGGAGCGGATCGACGGCGTCCGGCTCCAGATCGAGCGCATCCAGGGGCAGTTGAAGGTGCTGGACGACCTGGTCGACCTTGCGACGGTCAACGTGTCGTTGCAGCCGATCCCGCCGGCGAAGGCCGAGGAGTCGAAGACGGGCCCGCAGAGCCCGAGCGAGGCGTTCGCGGACGCCTGGGACTGGTCGACGGACGTCGCCCGCTACCTGCTGGCGTTCGGGGCGGGGCTGGCGGCGGTGGCCATCTGGCTGGCAATCCCTGCGGCGGTGGTGCTGCTGGCGGGCCGTTACGGGCGGCGGCGGAAGCCCGAACCGGCAGCCTGAGTAAGGAACGTTGGGCCGGGGGCGGGGCGAAGCCCCCCAAAGCTCCCGGCTCACCCGACAAGGACACAGTTTCCTCTTCATGGTGGACGGCGTAGGATGCTGAGAGCTTGGGGGGGCCGTCTCCCGCCACGCGGGCAGGTATGCGCACCGCAAATTACATCTTCTCTGTCACTTCCATCATCCTGGGCATCGTGCTCATCCTGTTCATGTTCAGCCAGCGGCAGGACTGGAACATCGGCACGGCGATCGGGATTGTCCTGATACTCAATGGACTGATACGGCTCTGGTTCGCCCAGGACGAAGAGGGATGATGCAGGGGCGCCCGCGGTCGGAGACGTCCGGGGCGCAGAGGTAGGCTTTCATGCCCCAGGTAACACCGATTTCCATCATGGTACCGATCACGAGTTCGCAGGCGAGCATGGAAGCCGTCGGCATCGCCTGCGGGGTTGCGAAGCCGCGTAAGGGGCGGGTGTATGTGGTGCACGTCATCGAGGTGCTGCGGTCGCTCCCGTTGAATGCCGAGATGGAGAATGAGGGGTTGCGCGGCGAGCAGTTGCTGCGACGGGCAGAAGAGGTGGCCGCGGCGGCCGGCTATCACGTGACGGGTGAACTGCTCCAGGCACGCGAGGCAGGGCAGGCGATCGTCGACGAGGCGCGAGATCAGCGCGTAGATTCGATCATCATGGGTATCGGCTACAAGCGGTTGATCGGGGCATTCCAGATCGGACGGACGGCCGACTACGTATTGAAGAACGCATCCTGCCAGGTCTGGGTTGTGCGGCAGGCCGTTTCGCGACAAGACTGAGATGCCCCCGGCAAGGGGCGAGAGGTGCATGATGAATGTGCTGATTATGGGCTGCGGACGCCTTGGCGCGCGGATCGCGACAATGCTCGATGAGGCCGGCCACACGGTGACCGTGATGGACACCAACCCGGCATCGTTTCGGCGGCTGCCGCCCGGCTTCCGCGGGAATCAGACTGTTGGCAACGGGATGGATGGTCCGGCGCTGGAGCGGGCGGGCATCCAACACGCGGACGCCTTCATGGCGGTGACGCAGGGGGACAACCGGAACTACTTCGCGAGCCAGATGGCACGCCAGGTGTATGGCGTGCAGCGCGTGCTGTGCCGCATTTATGACCCGGTGCGTGAGCAGATCTTCCGGGACCTGGGGCTGGAAACCTTCAGCCCAACGAGCCTCGGGGCGCAGATCATGGTCGACATGCTGCTTTCGGAAGCGGCAGCCAGGAGGTAGCGATGTACATCCTCGTAGGCGGTGGCGGGAAGGTCGGCTTCCATCTGGCGGCCGAACTGCTGGCAGCAAACCACGAAGTGCTGGTCGTCGAGCGCGACAGCACCCGCGCGGCGGCGATCGCCGAAGAACTTGGGAACGTGGTGGTGCAGGGGGATAGCTGCGAGGCGACGGTGCTCGACGCGGCGGG
>DATBWD010000022.1:0-5235 GCA_036515015.1 Tepidiformaceae bacterium | reverse complement strand
GACGGAGTTGAACATCAGGGCGAGCGCCGATGGCTGGACCGCCTTGATCTTCACCATCCCCTTCTCTGCCGCCTTCGACCATGCCCCTTCGCCCAGTCCGCTGTTCCGGGTGATCGCCGAGTACTGGAGGATGAAGTCCAGGGCCCGCTCTTCGCCCTCCGGCCCCTCCGTGTATGCGCCGTCGGCCGACATCTCGTCGTACAGGACCGTCAGGTCGTGCTTCAGCCCGCGCGTGTCCTCGTAGGAACTGACTCCTCGTTCGCGAGCCCGCTCCTGGATCTTCTTGGCGAGCAGCAGCGCCACGTCCCATTCGTGCTTCGACTCATAGAGCGGCGGAACCGCTCGCTCACCCACGACCACGAACGGGATGTAGGTGCTCGTGTACTTGATCCCCGGCTTCTCGTAGTAACCGCATCCCGGCAGGACGTAGTCCGACCACAGCGCCGACGTCGACATCCGGAAGTCGAGCGTGATGATCGTTTCCATGCTCGCCCAGAGGCTGTCCCTGATGGTGGCGGGGTTGGGCCAGCGGCGAAGCGGGTTGGGGCCCGAAAAGTAGAAGAGCCGGGGGCGCTTTGGATGCTTGGGAGGCGCCGGCTGCCAACCCCGGGCCATCGCCTCGTCGATGTATTCCCGGGCCGGCCGCGGCAGGGATTGGTCGTTGTATTCCTGGCGCGACGCGATCTCCGCCCACTTCGGGTCGTGCGCGTAGAGCCATGGGATAAGCGGCGCCGCATTGCCCAGGGTCCCTCCCTGGAGCGTCATCTTCGAAATTTCCTGCGGCCCGATCCGGTCAATCGGCAACTCGGGGACGGGGTCGGTGTTCAGGCGAACATGTGGTCCGCCCAGCGCACCTCCCGTCAAGGCGCCGTTAGGAGGTGGCCACCACGTCGATACCTTTATCCCCGACCCCGGCTTGCCGCCCGAATTGCCGGTCAGCGCGCAGAGATAGGTCATGCCACGCTGGAAGAGGTCTGAATGGTAGTGCTTGCATGCACCCCACGACGCGTAGATCATCGCCGTCTTCGCCCCGGCGAACTCCCTCGCGACGACCCGAATGTTGCCGGCGGAAACACCCGTGATTTCGGCAACGCGCTCCGGGCTGTATTCCGCCGCACGCCGCTTCAGCAGTTCGAAGACGGGTCGAACTGTCACCCGCCGGCCATCCTTCAGACGGACGCGGTGCGCCCCTTCGAGGTCTGGGTCGAGCTCTTCGTCGAGCGCAATCGTCTGATCCGGGGAGCCCCATGTGCCGGGAGGCGACTCCTTCCTGCCCGTATACCCGTTCCAGACGAAGAATTCTGTCTCCGAGCCGTCCTCATAGACGTCGCTCTCCCGGAGGAATCGCCCGTTGTCATCCCGCACGAGGAACGGCAGATCTGTCTGCTCCTTCACGTACGCCTCGTCGTACAGGCCCTCCTCAAGGATCACGTTCACCATCCCGAGGGCGAGCGCGGCATCGGTCCCGAACCGCACGTTCAGCCAGCGGTCGGCGTGCATGGTCGATGCGTTGTAGTCGGGCGCGATCGAAACCACTTTGGCGCCGCGATACCGTGCCTCCCACATGAAGTGCGCTTCGGGCACCTTCGTATACGAGGGGTTCCCGAGCCACACGAGGATGTAATCCGAAAGGAACCAGTCGTCGGCCGTTCCCTCGCTCATGTAGAGGCCCCATGTCTGGATGAGGCCCACCGGCAGGTCGCCCACGCCCGCGTATGAATCGATGACGGTGCTGCCGATGCCCGTCCCAAACAGGTGCGACTCCATCGGCGAGCCGATGCCAAAGTCCAGGTTCGTGGTCCCGTGGTCGTAGACGACGCAGTCGGACCCGTCTTCCTCCACCACGTCGATGATCCGGTCGGCGATTTCAGTCAGCGCCTGGTCCCAGGAGATGCGTTCCCACTTCCCCTCGCCCCGCTCTCCCGCTCGTTTCATCGGATACTTGATGCGGGTCGGGTCGTACATCACCGAACTGTAGATGCAGCCCATCGGGCAGCCGCGCGGGTTGAAGTCCGGCACGTCCTCGAACGCCTTTTCATAGGTGGCGTTCTGTTCTTCCCGCCAGACGATGCCATCCTTCACATAGGCGTCGAGTGAACATGCCGAGATGCAATTCACCCGCGTATGCGTCACCTTGACGACCCTGTCCCAGGTCCACTCTTCGCGATAGACATCCTCCCAGGTCCGGTACTCGTAAGGCCGGGAAAGCAGGTCGTCGAGGCGTGCCCCGGCGTCAGCCGGGACCAGCCTCCGCAGGGCTAGCGGTGGTGCTGCAATAGTGGCCATGGGCTCGGCAGGAGCGACCTATTCGCTCTTCTCGGTCTTGCCACCGGCGGGCTTCCGTGCCCGCGCGCGACCTTTCGAAGCCACCCTCTTCGACGTTTGGGTCTCCTCGCCTTCCTTCTGCAGCTTCTCGAGGTCGACGTTGATGGACGGTGCGAACATGAAGTTCCCCTCCTTGCGGGGGAATCCCCCGGATAGACGGAAGTTATAGCTTCGAGTAATTCTGAGGCATGATCGCGGTCATACGGTCCGCGACTCCCCCGGCGATAGCGTGATCCCACGCTCAGGAGGGCACGAAATGCTCGTCGACATCGAAGTTGGATTGACCGATCAGGAGCGCGCTATCCGCGACTCTGCCCACAAGTTCGCCGCAGAGGTCCTGCGCCCCGCCGGGCGCGAACTCGACCTCCTGGCGGACCCGCAAGACGTCATCGCCCCTTCGTCCATCCTCTGGGACGTCTTCAAGAAGTACCGTGAGACCGGCCTCGCCGACATGGAAGCGGCCACCATGGAACTCTCGCCGCTCGAACGCACCCGCATCCGCAGCATCACCAGCGAAGAATTGGGCTGGGGCGATTCGGGCCTGGCCATTAGCCTCGGCGTCTCGGGCTTCCACCGCACGTTCGCAATGATGTCGGGCCGCCCGGCACTCATTGACCGATACGTCAAAGCCGGCCACGACGAAATCGGCTGCTGGGCCGTCACCGAACCCGACCACGGCAGCGACTCCCTCACCTTCACCGAGCAGCACTTCAGCGACCCGAAGATCCGGGCAAACTGCATCGCGACCAAGGATGGCGACGACTACATCATCCGCGGTCAGAAATCGGCCTGGGTCTCGAACGGCACGATGGCCACGGTCGCCGCGCTCTTCTGCACGCTCGACCCGGCCCAGGGCTTCAAGGGCGGCGGTGTTGCCGTCGTCCCGCTAACTCTCCCGGGAGTCTCCCGGGGCAAGCCCACCGACAAGCTCGGCCAGCGCGCCCTCAACCAGGGCGAGATCTTCTTCGACGACGTCCGAATCCCGGCCGAATACATGGTCGTGGGCTCGGAAGCCTACGCCGCCGTCGTCGAGCAGATCCTCACGGGCGCCAACGCCAGCATGGGCACGATCTTCGTTGGCGTCGCGCGGGCCGCGCTCGAACACGCAATCGACTACGCGAAGAACCGGATCCAGGGTGGCGTGCCCATCTTCGAGCACCAGAGCGTCAAGGCGCGGCTGTTCAAAATGTTCACCCAGGTCGAGGCCGCCCGCTCGCTCTCTCGGCGCGTCGCGCTCTACAACAGCACCAACCCGCCCCTCATCCAGTACTCCATCGCCTCCAAGGTCTTCTCCACGAACACTGCCTTCGAAGTGGCGAGCCAGTCGCTTCAGATTTTCGGCGGCAATGGTCTGACGAAGGAGTTCCCGATTGAGAAGCTCATGCGCGACGCACGCGCTTCGATGATCGAGGACGGCTGCAACGACATCCTCAGCCTTGTCGGCGCGGCCCGGCTCTGATGCCCGCAGCGGGTCGAAGACAGTTCTGGCGGGCGGCGGCCAACGGGAGCATGATACGAAGCAAATCGAATAGCGCCGGTCGGCAAACGACAGCCGCAGAACCGCGCGTCACGAGGGAATCAGTATGAAAATGAACGCCATCATCGCCGGGGTGGGGATGACCCGCTTCGGCAAGCACATGGACTCCGGGCTCAAGGCGATCGGCGCCGAGGCCGTCAAGGCCGCCATCGCCGATGCCGGGCTCCAGGCCACCGACATCGAAGCCGCCTACGTCGGCAACGCCGCGGCCGGCCTCGTCACCGGTCAGGAGTCGATCCGGGGACAGGTGGTCCTCCGCTCCGTCGGCATCGGCAAGATACCGGTGGTCAACGTCGAGAACGCCTGCGCCAGCGCCTCCACCGCCCTGCACCAGGCTGCCGCGATGGTCACCGCCGGGCTCTACGACGTGGTCCTCGCACTCGGCGTCGAAAAGCTTTACCACGAGGACAAGAGGAAGAGTTTCGGTGCCTTCAGTGGCGCCGTCGACGTCGAAGCCCTCGCCGAGGTTATGAACCGCCTGAAGTCCGGCGCCGCCGAGTCAGGTGCCACGAAGGCAGCCTCCGGCGCCGGCGAGAACCGCTCGATGTTCATGGACATCTACGCGGCCGCCGCCCGCAATCACATGAAGAAGTACGGGACGACGGTCCAGCAGTTCGCGAAGGTCTCCGAGAAAAACTCGTTCCACGGGAGCATGAACCCCCGCGCCCAGTTCCGCGAGGCGCTGAGCGTCGAGGACGTGCTTGCCGCCCCGATGATCGCCGAGCCTCTCACACGCCCCATGTGCTCCCCCATCGGCGACGGTGCTGCTGCCGTGGTGGTGGTCAGCGAGCGAAAGGCGCGCGAACTGGGGATCTCGAACCCCGTCCGCATCGCCTCCATGTCCCTCCATTCCGGCTGGGACCACGCCGGCGAGGACATCGGCGCCGCCGAGCTCTGCGCCCAGGAAGCCTACACCGAAGCCGCCCTGGGCCCGGAAGACCTTAGCTCGATCGAACTGCACGATGCCTCCGCCCCCGCGGAGGTCATGGCCTACGAATCGCTCGGACTGTGCGCCAAGGGCGAAGGTGGCCCGCTGGTCGAATCGGGTGCCACACGCCTCGGCGGCCGTATCCCGGTGAATACTTCCGGCGGCCTGCTCCGCAAGGGACACCCCGTCGGCGCAACCGGCATCGCGCAGATTGTCGAACTGACCGAGCAACTCCAGGGCCGTAGCGGTGACCGGCAGGTGGAGGGCGCCCGTGTCGGCCTGGCCCACAACGGCGGCGGCTCCATCGGCTCCGATGCCGCTGCCATGTGCGTGACCATCCTGGTCCGCTAAGAAGAAGAGCCGCGTCCCGGGGCCACAGTGCTGACCCCGGGGGCCCCGTGGTGGAGGTGAGAGAGAAAAGATGACCGTCGCTCCAACGCCCGAA
>DATBWD010000021.1:0-2532 GCA_036515015.1 Tepidiformaceae bacterium | reverse complement strand
TCGCGTTGCTGTAGGGCCAGATGTGCAATTCGAAGCGAGCATCGAGGAGTTCGACGCGGTTCATCGACAGCTTCATGCCGAAGGCGAGCGAGACGCCATCGTGCGGTGCGGCCGCGAGCGGATCGAGACTGGCCATTTCGACGGTGAACTGACTGGTCTCGTCCTGCTCGGCGAACGCCTGGGAGAAGAGATCTTCGAAGCAGCGCTTGGTCTCGTCGGACGTGAGGATGGACCGCGCGATCGACCAGCCGGACTGGGTCTCGGCGACGGTCTCGGTGATTCCGGTCTCAACCTCGACGGTGGTGGCGAGAATGCCGCCTTCGACGCTGCGAGAGTATTCGACCTGAGCACGGCCTGCAGGCGGGGCATCATCTCCAGAGCCACCGAGCGAACCCAGCGACACGTCGAGTTCGCTGAGGTGCTGACAGGAGGGAAGGTTCTGGAACGGGTCCTCACCGCCGGACTCATCATCATCGAACACGTCGCGGGCCGTCTCCTCCCAGCCCTCGCCCGGCAGTTCACCGATTTCGGGGAGCATCGTGCGAGCCAGGGCATCACCGCCGGCGGGGTCGAACAGCCGTAGGATGGCCTGGTCGGAGCTGTCGGGCGTAGACCCGTTGTCGTCGTCGCCGCAGCCGACTGTGACGAGCATGGTGAGCGCGGCCACAGCCGCGAAGATTCGGATGATCATTGGGTACCCTCCGGAGATGGCCCCTCTCCACTGGAGCCGTTAGCGGGTGTGCCAGCGGCCCGAAGTGCCGCATGAAGCGAGGTAGCGAACTGGCGTGCGTGGCCCGGTTCGCCCCCCGTGTAACTATCGGCGCAGGACGCGACTGGCGCCAGATGGGGTTTCACAGAAACGTTCGGGGCGGACAGTCCTGCCTCTCGGCGTGACTCGGCCCCGGGCAATCAGTTGTACGTCGCGCCCGCAGGTGAGGCGCTGCCTGCGGAGCGGGCCTCGGCGATGCACTCGGCGATGGCAGCGACGTACTCGCCGGCAATCGGCTCGTGGACTGGAGTACACATGACGTGGATGCCCGGCGGTGCGGTGGTGGGACCGCAGACCCAGCCTCGCTTCGCCATGAGCACGGCCACCTGGCGCATGTCGACCTCACTCGAACCGAAGGCGAAGGCCCAGAGTTCCGGATTGCCAAAGATGGTCACAGAAGGCATGTGGAGGAGGCCTTCGGCGATCGCCTCTTTCGCGCGCATGGAGGCGGCTGCGAGGCGCCGGTAGCCGTCCTGGCCGAGGTACTGCATCGCTGCCCAGGCGGCGGCAATCGCCCCACCCGGGCGGGTGCCGGTGAACGTGTAGGACGTGTACGTCCCGCTCGGCCAATCGTCGAAGGCATACCGGGCGAACTCCCGATGCGACTTCGTGCGGAAGGTCACGGTGGAGGCTGGCTTGGCGGCGAAGCCAGACTTGTGCAGGTCCGCCGAAATTGAGGTTACGCCGGGGACTGCGAAGTCGAACTGGGGGACGGGGTAGCCAAGCTGGCGCACGAAGGGAGCGAGGATGCCTCCCACGCAGGCATCGACGTGGAGCCAGAGGTCATGGCGTTGTGCGATTGGGCCGAGCCGGGCGATGGGGTCGATGACGCCGAGCGAGTAGGCCGGCGCCGACGCATAGAGCGCGACCGTGTCGGGCCCGATTGCAGCCTCCATTGCGGCGGGATCCGCGCGATAGTCAGCGGCGACCGGCACGCGCTTGACCGTCATGCCGAGCAGATGTGCGGCCTTGCTGACCGCGGGATGGGCCGAGTGCGCGGCGACGATTTCGGGCGTCGACGTGGCCGGGCGGGTCTGCCTCGCCCATTCGCGGGCGGCGTACATCGCGACGAAGATGCTTTCGGTGCCGCCGGAGGTGAAGATGCCGGAGGTTTCGTCGTCGCCAGAGAGGAGCCACTGGACCATGCCGAGCACCTCTCGCTCCATCCGGGCGATGCTGGGGAAGACGCGGATGCCGAGGCCGTTTTCGACCATGAACATGCCGAAGGCTTCACGGAGGACGTGTTCGAGGTCATCGTCGGCGTACCAGACGTAGGCGCCGTGGCGGCCGTTTCGCCAGTCGAGGTCGCCGGTGCGCATGGCCGACATCTCGCCGCGAAGTTCGTCCCAGGGCCTACCGGCGTGCGAGAGTTCGAGGGTCACGAGGCACCTCCGCGGCGCTCAATGGGAATTCGTTCGGCATCCCGGGCGACGTGGATGGGGCCGGCGTAGATATCGCTCATCCCGCTGACGAACGCCTGCACATCGGGGCCGTCGTTCGAGATGGGCGGTATCAGGTGCGTGAGCACGAGCTTGCCAATACCGGCACTGGCGGCGAGCCGCGCGACCTCCGCCGTGGGGATGTGGTAGCTGGGGACGTCTCCGAAGAGGGCGGCCTGCAGGTCGCGGCCGATGGCCTTGAGGAAGGTCCTTCGCTCCTCGAGCATGGCCACGTTGAGTGCCTCGCAGACCAGCACGTCGGCGCCCTGAGACGCGTGCAGGAGCGATTCACAGAAGGTGGTGTCGCCCGACATCACGAGGACG
>DATBWD010000020.1:0-4020 GCA_036515015.1 Tepidiformaceae bacterium | reverse complement strand
TGATCGCCCGGGATATCCTCCCGTTCCTGCACGCGCTGACGGTAGGTGACTGCCGTTTCGTACCGGTGGTGCCCGTCCGCGATGTAGAAGCTCTCGGCGAGCAGCGGCGCGAGTTGCCGCATCTCCAGCCGCCCCGCCTCGACGAGCCACAGCCGGTGCTGGTCCCCTTCGATGCTCTCGCCCGCGACATCGGGCCCCCGCCCTTCAATGGTGGAGTCGAGGAATTGCCGAAGCTGCCCGGCCCGGTCGCGGGCGATCATGAACACGGGACTGAACTGCGTCCTTGTTGCTTCGAGCAGCCTGAGGCGGTCCTCTTTCGGCCCGGACATGGTGAATTCGTGCGGCTTGACCGCCCCTGCTTCCCAGGGCTGCGCTTCGACACCGGCAATGAGGGCTCGCCGTGTGTACATCCGTCCCTGCTCGCTGAACTCCTGCTCGTAGACGTAGAGCGTTGGAGCCTCGTCGCGGCTCAGGATGCCCTCTGACTCCCATCCCTGGAGCAACCCGGCGACCTGTTGGTAGCGCTCGTCACCCCCGTCGGCCAGTTCGAGGTGGACTGCATTTTGGGGATTCCTGTCGTGAAGTGCCCGCTTCTCCCGTGGGGAGATGACATCGTAGGGAGGAGCCAGCAACTCTCCGATTGGGCCCGCCTCGTCGGTGTAGCGGAGGCCCCGGATGGGAAGTAGCTGTGGCATCAATGCTCCCCGGCCGGCGCGCCCGGTTTGAACCAGTGCCCGGCGAAACCTAGAATCGAACGATCCCCATGCGTTCTTACTGCGTTTTCTGCAACATTGTAGCCGGGAGAGAACCGGCTAACGTCATCTACGAAGACGACAAGGTTGTCGTCATCCAGAACATCCTCCGCTGGGTGCCGGTCATGCTGCTCGCCATGACCAAGGAACACCGAACCCAACAGGAACTGTGGGACGACATTGGCGACGTCGGCCGGATAGCCGCAAAGATCGGCGCCCAAGTCTGCCCCGATGGCTTCCGCCTGCTTTCCAACTTCGGCTACAACGCCATGCAGAGCCAGGAACACGGGCACTTGCATATCGTGGGTGGGACGCACCTCGGCCCCTACGCCTGAACCGCCGACAGCGCCTGCCGCTGGGCCTCGAAGAGTTCCGAAATGCCACGCCGCGCCAACTCGATGAGTTCGTCCATGCTCGCCTGGCTGAACGGCTTGCCCTCCGCAGTTCCCTGCACCTCGACGAACGCGTCCTCGCCGGTCATCACCACGTTGAAGTCCACTTCCGCGGTCGAGTCCTCTTCGTAACACAGGTCGAGCATGGGCACGCCCTTCACGATGCCGACCGAAACCGCTGCGACCTGCGACTGGACTGCTGAGGCAGAAACGGTCCCTGCCTTCACGAGCCGGTTCACCGCGATCTGGAGGGAAACATACGCGCCGGTGATCGATGCCGTCCGCGTCCCGCCGTCGGCCTGGAGCACGTCGCAGTCGACCGTGATCGTCCTCTGCCCGAGCAGTTCCAGGTTTACGACGCCGCGCAACGACCGGCCGATCAGCCGCTGGATTTCCTGCGTGCGTCCGCCGGGCCGGCCGCGTTCCACTTCGCGCTGGCTCCTTGTGTGAGTCGCCCGGGGAAGCATCGAATACTCGCCCGTCACCCAGCCGCTTGGGGTGTTGCGAAGGAACGGCGGCTGCCGGTCTTCGACACTGGCGGCGCAGAGCACCCTCGTCCGTCCGAATTCGATCAGGCAACTGCCTTCGGCGTAATCGAGGATGCCCGTGCTGATGCGGACGGGCCGGAGTTCGCCCGGCTGCCGTCCGTCGATGCGCGTGGTCAAGTGGCGATTCTCCGTTCGTTCGACCGCCGTCTCAATCGCGGTCCTGGGTCACTACCGTACGATCCGGCCCTGCCTCACGCAAAAGTGTCAGCGCTCGGCGCGAATCCTCACGCGGGTCCCGTCACTCGTAATCGAAACCCGCCCGTCCAGGTCCGTCCGCAGCGTCACGGTGTCCCCAAGTGCGTCGAGGATCTCGGGAGCTGGGTGCCCGTAGCGGTTGCCCTCCCCGACCGAAATGACCGCAACCTCGGCCTCAACTGCCGAAAGGAACTCGACGGCGCTGTTCTTCGACCCGTGATGCGGCACCTGGAGGATGTCCGCGCGCACATCAGCCGTCCGGAGGAGCTGTCGCTGGGCCGAGGCCTCGATGTCGCCGGTCAACAGGATGACCGTTTCGCCGTAGGTGATGCGCAGCACCAGCGAATGGTTGTTCGTTTGTTCCGACTCATACCCCTCGGGCGGCCAGAGGACGTCGAATGTCACCCCATCCAGTTCGAACGACGCGCCGGCGGCCAGCGTCTGCCGGGCGCCGCTTCGAAGAGCGTAAATCTCGTAGGCCGTCGTTGTGCCGGTCACCCCGGGATCGGCCACGGCTCCCGTCCTCAGCCGCTCAAGCATGTGCGGCAGTCCGGCAAGGTGGTCCTCGTCGGGGTGAGTCAGGAGCACGACGTCGATTCGGCGCTGCCAGTGCGGCAGCACCGCGCCCAGTTCGCGCGCCAGCCCGATACCGCTCGGGCCACCATCCACGAGGACCGTCCGGCCAGCCGGTGTGCGTACAAGGATCGCATCGCCCTGGCCCACGTCGAGCAGCGTCACATCCAGCTGGCCGGGGCCGGAAATCGGCAGAAGGCTGACCGGGACCGCGGCAAACACGATGGCTCCCACCCCCGCCGCGACGGACAGTCGCCGGAACGACTTTGCGGCCGGTCCCCGCCTCCGGGGCGGGCGCGAAGGAGCGAGGTAGCGATAAGCAGGCCAGCCAACCAGGGCCATGAGCGCGTAGCACCCGGCCGCGAATGTCCCGGAGGTCTCCGGAGCCGAGACGGACGCCCCCGGCACGGTCGCTGCGCTCTCCCCGAGCCAGACGATGCCCGCGAGTGGGTAGTAGGTCGCCAGCCCCAGCAGCCAGCCGCCATCGGCCCAGGCGAGGCCCACCACCGCTGTCGCAAGGCTGAGGACGAAGGTCATGGCGAAGACCGGGCCGGCAACCATGTTCGTGAACGGCCCGACCACCGAGATTTCGCCGAAGTTCACCCACATGATCGGCAGCGTCGCCGCGGTTGCCGACAGCGTGAGCGCCGCCGCCTCGACAACGATTCCCGGCACGGCGCTCTGTAGCCGGAGTGCGCCCAGCCCGGCCTCCAGCAGGTGACGGATCCACGGGCCGAACACGATGAGACCAGCCGTGGCGGCGAGGCTGAGCTGGAAACCAATGTCCTGCGCCGCGCCCGGCTGCACCGCCGTCATCGCCACTGCGGCAAGCCCGAGAGCGGCCAGCGCGCTCTGTTGACGGCCCAGGGCCGCCCCCGCCAGGAAGACGACCGCCATGATCCCCGCCCGCACCACGCTCGCCGACATCCCTGCGACGAGCACATACGAAACGATGAGCAGCGCGGCGGGCGCGATTGCCCACCTCCTCCCAAGGAGCGGAGCCAGGACGAGGAACGCCAGCGCGCCCACGAGGCTCACGTTCGAGCCTGAGACAGCGACCAGGTGGGCGAGGCCCGTCGTTCGGAAGTCGTCATAGAGGTCCCGCGGGAGGTACGCGTCGCGCCCGAAGGCAATGCCCGCTCCCAGCGAGGCCTCCGGCTCCGGCAGCGAACGCTGCAGTGACCGCTCCAGTGCCAGCCGGAGGTCGATGGAAAGGGCCTGGACGTTCCACTTCGACCCCTCGTCGACCACCACAACCTCCGGGTGGAGCATGGTTGCCACGACGCCCTGGCGGGCAAGGTACGCCCGGTAGTCGAAGTCCTCGAACACCGGCGGCTCCCGCAGGCGGCCTTCTATCTGCACCCGGTCGCCGTAGCGGTAGTCGGCGTACTGGTGGAGCGTCGCCCTAACGCTGCCCTCGACGGGCAACCATTCGCCTTCGACGAAGACGTGGTCGACGTTGATCCGGTAGGACGTCGTTGTCAGGCCGGGGTCAGGCTCGGAGCCGATGGTCCCTTCGAGCAGCAAGGTCCTGCCCACATAGCCGGCGAGCGCCGGAGT
>DATBWD010000019.1:0-3184 GCA_036515015.1 Tepidiformaceae bacterium | reverse complement strand
CGCCAACATCGTCGCCCACGAAATGGGCGTCGCCATCCGCACCACGAGCGGCCCTGCTGTCGAACGCCCCGGCGACCTCGCGGCCATCCTCACCAACCTCAAGCAGCACGACATCCTCTTCATCGACGAGATCCACCGCCTCTCCCGGGCCGTCGAGGAAGTGCTCTACCCCGCCATGGAAGACTTCGCCCTCGACATCATGATCGGCAAGGGGCCGGGCGCCCGGGCCGTCCGCCTCGCCATGCCGCGCTTCACGCTCATCGGCGCCACCACCCGCTATGCCATGGTCAGCGCACCCATGCGCGACCGCTTCGGGTCCGTCTACCGCCTCGACTTCTACGACCCCGAGACACTCACGACCATCGTGAAGCGGTCCGCCGGCATTCTTGGCGTGCCCCTGCCCCAGGACGCAGCCTTCGAAATCGCGCGGCGCTCCCGGGGGACGCCCCGTATCGCCAACCGCATCCTCCGCCGCGTGCGAGACTACGCGGAAGTGCGCGGCACCGGTTCCATCACGCTGGAATCGACACGCGAAGCGCTGGCCCTGCTCGACGTCGACGAACTTGGTCTCGACGAAACCGACCGTGTCGTGCTCCGCTGTATCGTCGAAAAGTTCGCCGGCGGCCCGGTTGGCCTCGAAACCATCGCCGCCTCCATTGGCGAGGAGGCCGACACCATCATGGATGTCTACGAGCCATTCCTGCTCCAGTGCGGCTTCCTCCAGCGGACCTCGCGCGGCCGCGTTGCCACGGCAGGCGCCTACCGCCATCTCGGGCTCGATGTGCCCCAGGGGCTCGGCTCTCAGCCGACGCTCTGGGAGAGCGCAGAGCGCACTCCCCCGCCGGAAGCGGAGTGAGCCGGTGAGCCGCAAACTCGTCTCGTCCGGCGGCCCCTGGGAAGACCAGGTGGGCTACTCGCGGGCAGTGCGCGTGGGCAACGTGATCGCCGTCTCCGGCACCACCTCCGCCAACCCCGATGGCACGATCCACGGGGCCGGCGACCCCTACGCCCAGGCGAAGCGCTGCTTCGAAATCATCGAGCGGGCATTGAACGACGCCGGCGCATCCCTCGACAACGTCATCCGTACCCGCATGTTCGTGACCGACATCTCTCGCTGGGCCGACTTCGGCCGGGCCCACGCCGAATGCTTCTCGGGCGTGAAGCCAGCCGCCACCATGGTCGAGGTCCAGGCGCTCCTCCACCCCGGCATGCTCATCGAGATCGAGGTAGACGCCGTCCTGGACGACTAACGCAGGAGCCGGATCCCCCTCCCGGCGACCAGCGGCACAAAGTCCGCATCGAACGACAGGAGCGCCTCGCAGCGGTGCCGTTCAGCCACAAGCGCGTTCGCGTGGTCGACCACCGAGGCCGGCTTGTCGTCCCAGTCGAGGAAACGGCGAAGTGCGAGTTTTTCGACTTCCGGGTCGACCGCCAGCACGGTTGCGTTGGCAACTGCGTCCCGGAAGAGCGGCTCGACCGCTTTCGGGAGTCGCCGCCGGGCAACCGCGAGCGCCTCGTACAGCGTCCAGGTGGTCGTGAAGAGTTGTAGTCGCTGCCCGCGGAGGCTCACCATCACCCGCCGCAGTTCGGGCGCCCACTGGTCGGTCGTCACCGCCCGGGCGACCCATGCCGACGCGTCCATGAACACCCGCATCAGGCTTCTTCGTCGTAGGGCGCCGCCTCTTCGGCGACGGACTTCCAGCCTTCAGTCGTCAGGGCGCGCGGCGGGTAGTTGTAGAGGTGCCGCTTGATGTCCGAAAGGTTGGACGGCCCCTCGCCAGGCTCTGCGAGCGCTTCGAACTCCGCCCCTGCCGTTTCCCACCGCTCCCAGTCGAGCACCTTCGGTTCGAGGCCCGCTTCGCGCTTGCCAGCCCGCACGCGGGCGTCGAGGAATTCGGTCAGCGCCTCTTCGACGAGCCGTTTCATGGCGATACCCTCGCTCGCGGAGAATATTTTCAGCCGCCGGTACAGGTTCGGGTCGTCGAAAACAACGGTCAGCCGTTCCGGCATGCAGTGCTCCTGTGCGTTCGCACTTTAGCACACTCCCGTCAGTTCCCACAAGCCCCGGGGCCGGCACTCGCCGCAGCGACTTACCGCCGCCGCTCCACGTCGCGTTCGCGCGACTGGGGTGCACTCTCCTCCCGCACGCGTGCCGACGGACGCTCGTCGGTCTCGAGAAGTTCGGCGAACAGTTCCCGGTAGTGCACAAACGCTCGCCGGAGGTCCTCGGTAACCGCCTCGCCGGTCTCGTTCCGCAGGTGGATGGCGTGCGCCTCCCGGTAATTCGAAACCACGTCCGGGTGGTCTACCGAGATGTCCTCCGCCCGCTGTTCGAAGTCCGTCACCGGGTAGCCCCGGCGGCCCATCACCTGCTGGATGAGGTCGTCGGCTTCACCCACCGCACGCGACGGGTCGTCCACGAACAGCGCCTGCGCCCGCTCCCAATGGTCGACGTAGCGGTCGCGATCCTCCGCCGAAAGCGGCTCGATGTGCAGCTTCTCAACCCGTTCTTTGCGTTCGACAAGCACTCGTTCGGCCCGTGAGCGGTCGCCTTGCTCCCGCACAGTCCGTTGATATTCGGGCCCGAAACGGTCCCGAAGTTCGCTGCTCCGGCGCCGCCGGCTGTTCAGCCAGATGCCAAGCACGGCAAGCACGATGACGGCCGCTGCCGCGATGATGAGGACGATCTGCCAGGCTTCCATCGCCACCCTCCTAAATGTTCAATAACCGGTGGAAGAACGAGCGGTAGCGCTGCAGCGCGATCCGAAGGTCCTCGGTCGAAACGTCTTCGCCACGGTCCCACTGCGCCTCCAGCCGTGCCCGCTCGTCGGCGAACTCCGAGGCCAGGTGCTTCATCAGGCTCGCCACGAGTTGGTCAGCTTCTTCGACCGACTGCCGCGGTTCGTCGACGAATCCCCGCTGGCACTCTTCCCAGCGGTCTTCATAGATGCGGGCGTCCTCATCCCTCAGCAGGGGCATCGTCTCCTGCTCACGGCTGGCCCGCTGTTCAGGGTCGGCATATTCGCCGGTGCGATTCGAGTAATCCCGTTCCGGCGCGCCGGCAAGGTCGGCGGTTCCGCCACGCTGGCGGTCCTGTTCGTCCACGGTGGACCTCCTGGATGTTGGGCTCCCACTAACGCTACGAGGCTCGCGCCCTCCCGCGCACAACGCCGTGACGTTCCGT
>DATBWD010000018.1:0-3794 GCA_036515015.1 Tepidiformaceae bacterium | reverse complement strand
GGCGTCCCTCAAAGCGCGGATGGCCTCGCTGTCCGCGGAGTTCGGGATCATCCCGACCGCGAGCACGACGAGGTCGGCCGAAAGCGCCGCGTCGGGACCCAGAAGACTGTCCTTGAGCCGCACGACGAGGTTGCCCTCCGGGCCCTTCTCCACCTTTGCGACCTCGCCGCGGGTGAACAGGCTGCCGGGCTGCTCCTGCACCGCCTGGTAGAAGCGCTCCATCTGGCCCGGCGTGCGCATGTCGCGATAGATCACGGCGCACTCCGTGCCGGGGAGGTCCCGGTGGACCGCCGCCACCTGCCGGAGCGTGGTCACGCAGCACTCGCTCGAGCAGTACGGGAGATGCGCGGGGTCGCGCGAACCGGCGCACTGGACGAAGAGAATCCTGCGGGGCGGTTTCCCGTCCGACGGTCGCCGGATCTCCCCTTGGGCAATCATCCGATCGAGGTCCACCGACGTGACGACATCGGGGGTGAGGCCGTAGCCGAGTTCGCTAAGCTTCGTGGCGTCGTACGGACTCGCGCCGGTGGCCTGGACGATCGCCCCGGCCTGGAAGGTCTGCTTGCCCGAGGGGGACTCCACGTCCACGGTGAACTGCCCAGGCTGGCCGGCGATGTGCACCGTCCGGGCCTGCAGGAGGACGCGGACGGAGGAGTTCCCCTGGACTGCCGAGATGAGCTCGCCAATCGTGTTTTTGTGCAGCTCGCCGTACGGCGGCTGCTCGGGAGCGGCGTCCTTCACACCCACCAGGGAACCGCCGAGCCGTGCGGAGGACTCCACCACCACGACCGGGTGACCCATGCCCGCGGCGGCCTGGGCCGCGCTCAAGCCGGCCACGCCTCCGCCGACGACCAGCACCGTCTTCTCGATGGTCTCGGCCAGGGGCTTCGGAAGGATGTTCTTCTTGGTCCGCACCAACCCCATCCGGAGGAGGTCTTCCGCAAGCATCTGCGTGTCCTCCTCCCCGTGCGGGTGGGACCAGGCCACCTGCTCCCTGAG
The DNA here is from genome assembly GCA_036515015.1 of Tepidiformaceae bacterium. GTDB lineage: Bacteria > Chloroflexota > Dehalococcoidia > Tepidiformales > Tepidiformaceae > DATBWD01. Next base: position 2,795 of record DATBWD010000018.1, on the reverse strand, counting down.
GCCGATCCGCTCGACCGACACCTTGAGGGGATCGAAGCGGAACTCGGCGGTCATGGCGCGCGGTGAACAGGCCGCGATGAGCACGCCGTCCACCGACCCGTCGTCCACGGCCTTCCGGATCGCCGCGACGCCCTCCTCGGAGCAGAGCCAGGGGTGCATGACGACCGACTTCGCGCCGCCCTTCTTCGCCAGGGACTCCAACCCGTCCGTCTTTATTGCGGCGCCGATCTCGCAGCCGGTGCACAGAAAAAGGCCTACGTTTTCCATCACGCGCTCCTTCTCGCGGCCACCGACGCCTTCGCGGCCGCTCCCGTGGCGTCGCGCACCGAGGCCGCGACGTCCTCAGGCCGCCGGGCGACACCGGCGACGAACAGCTGGGCCCCCGGGTTATCGAGACCGAACCCGTCGTCGTCCATGCCGATCCCGAACAGGGGCTTCTCCCCCTTGAGATTGGAGACCATGCCGGTGGCGAGCACGACGAGGTCGGCGAACGCGTCCAGGATCCTTCCCGCCTCCACGTCCTCCAGGCGGAGCTTGAGCCCGCCGGCGCATTCCTCGATCTTCCCGACCTTGCCCTTCACGAGCTTCACGCCCTCCGTCGCCGCGACCTTCGTGAGCACGTCTTCGTTGCGGCCGGGTGCCCGCCGGTCGATGTAGTACATCGTCACCTCGGCGTCGGGGATCCGCTCCTTGACGTAGGTCGCCTGCTTGAGCGAGGCCAGACAGCACACCGCCGAACAATACGGCAGGTGGTTGACGTCGCGCGACCCGGCGCACTGCACGAAGGCGATCTTCTTCGGCGGCGTCCCGTCGGAGGGTCGAAGGATCTTCCCGCCCGTGGGACCCGAGGGCGAGGCGAGTCGCTCGAAGTTGACGTTGGCGACCACGTCCCGGAAACGGCCGCCCCCGAGCTCAGGGAGCTTCTCGACGGGATAGGGACTCCAGCCGGTGGCGAGGACCACCGCCGAGGCCTCGATCGTCTCCTCGTGGCCGGCGGCGGAAAGATCGATGGCGTCGTAGGTACAGGCGTCCACACAGGCCTTGCAGTCCGAAGGACAAGCGCTGCGGTCCAGCACGAATCTCCGCGGCCACGCATCCGGGTGCGGAAGCCGGATGGCGGTCACCTCGTTCATTCCGAGGTTGAACGGATCGGGCACCTTCGCGGGACACACCTTGGCGCACTCGCCGCAGACCGTGCAGCGCTCGTTGACAAAACGCGGCGAAACCGCGATCGTGACCGACCACCCGTTCGCGCTGCGGTCAGCCTTCGCCACCCACGCACCCGTGAGCACGCGGATGCGGGGGTTCTTCTCCAGGCGGCGGACGTTGATCTCCATGCCGCACGACGGCGGACAGAGCTTCGGGAAATACTGGTGGCTGCGGAGCACGCGGCCGCCGACCGCCTGCTCGCGCTCGACGAGGACCGCCTCTTTGCCGGCCTCAGCCGCCTCGAGGGCCGCCGTGATGCCGGCGATCCCCGCCCCGACGACGAGGAGGGGCCGCGGACTGGAAACGTTCATACCTTCCTCCGGACGTTCGGTGCGCCTTTGCGCACCTTCATTGTGGGTTCGGCGAACAGGGCGAAGCGGAGCCAGCGGAAGGCGAAGCGCAGAAGCGCCACGTCGTCGTCCCGCAGCGTCGCCACGAGGGAATCCTCCAGTTCGAAACGCGAAAGGAACGTGCTGTCGAAAACGAAATCGCGGAACCGGTCGAGGTCGTAGCATGCGGTGTGGAACATCTCCATCCGCTTCGGATCGAGCTGGCGGCCCCCGATGAACCAGGGGTGGGAAACGATTTCGCGGTACCCGGCCTCGATCTCCTCCCTGGCCGCCACGCCCTGGTCGGTCCGCCACTTGTCGACGGTCCATACCTTTGGTTCGGTGCGGCCTTTGCAGTAGTCGTCCTCGAAGAGGAAGTACACCGGTTGAGGCTCCTCTCCCGCGCGGGCGGGCGGAAGTCCCATCCCCACGGGATACATCCGGCACGACCACGGGCGATCCTGGTACACGTCGCACCCCTCGGCGCCGACGAACAGGCACCGCCTTTCGGGTTCCTCGCCCATCCGGAGCATCAGGACGGGGAGGTGGAGATCCTTCGTGATCGGTGTGAGCGTATGCCGCGCGATAAACTCCCCCGTGGTGATGCCGAGGCGGCGGGAAAGGCTTAAGACATCCATCGGTGTCAGCAGGATGTTCACGTCCGCGCAGCAGTCCGTAAAGCAGGAAAGCCCCGGGTGGCAGCCGAACCGGAAATGTCCGCCGGCCGTAAGCTTTCGCTGGTTGCGGAGCGCCTCGGGCAGGGCATGCGTTCCCGCCGCGGGAGCCGGTTTCCGTGCGGACTTTCCTTTGGCGGCGGTTTTCCCCCGTTTTCCTTCCACCGTCTTCTTCTTCATCGGGCCCCTCTCTTTCGCTGGACGGTGCGACCTCCTTTCTTCTGCTTCTTCGCGGGTTTCCGGTCCTTCGTGACGATGCGATCCACAAGGGCGGATTCGGACCATACCGCGATGGGGGAAGCGCAGCCGCTCGCCGGGTCCAGGCGATAGCGGTAGGAGACCTTCACATTGTACTGGGACATCATCCAGTCCCAGCCCCTTCGGTAATACGGGCAGTCGTTATTGAAGCACGCCAAGTGGTACAGCCGATCCCAGCCGCCGGCTTCCGGCATCTCGAAAACCTGGAGCACGGCCCCGCAGTGGGGGCAGGTCTGTTTTTTCCGTGCACCGGGCGGCGCCGTGCCGGCAGAGCCAGCGGCGCCCGGGGCGCCTTTCAGGGCGCCCCGGGCGCCCATTCAGACAA
>DATBWD010000017.1:0-3919 GCA_036515015.1 Tepidiformaceae bacterium | reverse complement strand
CGTTGACTCATGGGACCAGGACAAAGCGATGGTCGAAGCAGCCCTCGCCGAGTTCGGCCACATCGACATTCTCGTGAACAACGCGGGCATCGCCAGCCGCGGCCAGTCGGTCGCCGATACCGACCCGGCGGAGATGGAGCGTGTCGTCCGGACGCACGCCTTCGGCCCGCACTACCTGAGCAAACTGGTCATCCCCTCGATGCGAACGCGCGCGCGGGGCGACATCATCTTCATCTCGAGCGCGGCGACCAAGGGCAATGCGGGCAACGGCGCGCCCTACAACATGGGCAAGGCTGCCGCCGAGGCGCTCGCGCAGACGCTCTACAAGGAAGAGCGCCCGAACGGCATCCGCGTGAACATCGTCGCGCCGGGCCTGGTCGAAACGGAGATGGGCTTCCGCCTCGCGCGGGCCACCCAGGGCATCCAGGACATGCGCGAGCTCGACGCGAAGATGCCGTTCGCGCGCGTCTGCCAGCCCGAGGACATCGCCAACGTCGTGCGCTTCCTCGTCTCCGACGCGGCGAGCTACGTCACCGGCCAGCGCATCTACGTCGACGGCGGCGGGAATTTGTAGGGAACAGGGGACAGGGGACAGGTTCTAGGGATTAGGGGTTAGGCCCCGTCCACCCCTCCGCGCCGGTTCGCCCCATCGCCTCGGTCGCCCCGTCGCCCCATCGCCCGCTCGGGCGGGGTGGTAGGGCGGGGCTACCCGTGCGGGGAGCCGCCCTGCTCGGGGGAGTGGCGGCTGGGTTCGCCGACGTGGTATTCGTGGTCCTTGCCTTCCGACATCTCTTCTTCGGACTTGAGGCGCCGGACGTGCTCGGCCTCTTCCTCAGTGGCAGGTGGATGCTGGGGCTGGCCCTTGTGTGCGGGGTCGGCCCCCTCGGGTGGGCCGGTGTACTTCTTCTTTTCGGGGTCGTCGTAGGTCATGGCTTCCCCTCCTTCGCCCAGCGTGGCACGCGAGGGGTGACAGAAGCATTGCGACTACGGGGAAGGAAGTGACTCTGCCGGGACGATGGTCGCCGGCAGAGTCAGGATTCGGGCCGGTTTTCGCGGACGGCCAGCACCAGTAAGGCCAGCCACGCGAGGAAGAGCAGGCTCGCCAGCGTCGCCGAGGCGATGCAATAGATGCACCACGCATCGAGGACATAGGCCTCGACGTAGGTGAGGTAGCCCGAGAAGAGCACGCCGAAAAGCGCCAGGTTGAACGCGCCAACCGTAATGATTCTCCGCAGCCCGCGGAAGTCCACCAGCCACGCGATTGCCCCGATGAGGAGCACGGAGTACATCGCGAAGCCGGGGACGGAAACGGGCACGCCGAGGATCTTCCCGTAGGCACTGTTCTGGACCCGGGCGCAGCCATGGGTGGCGATGCACGTGCCCGTTTCGCCCTGCAGGTTCTGCACGGCAAGGTAGGCAGCCATCACGGCGCCGGCCCCGGCCAGCACCAGGGCCACGAGGACGATGGCCGCCCGGAAGCGCCTCGTCTCAGTGGCCCATGGTCGACCCCATGGCCGCCTCCATGGCGACGACCGTGACTTCGAGCGAGATTGCGCCCGAGTGTTCGAAGGCCACTTCGAGTGTGAACGTGTCGCCGGCACTGAGTTTCTCCTTCACCCCGAGCAGCATGATGTGGTAGCTGCCGGGCTTGAGGACGAGTTCGCCCCCGGCCGGCACATCGATGCCGTCGACTTCGCGCATGGTGGCGTTGCCGCCTTCCATGACTGACTCGTGGATCTGGGCGTCGTCCGCTACGGCAGGATCGACCGACGCCGAAAGGAGGCGGTCGGCTTCGCCCGTGCTGCGGACGGTGAAGTAGACGGCGCCCGTGTCGTTCAGGGTTTCGCGCGCGCGGACGTCGGTGATTTCGACGCGGGCATGCATGTCGTGGCCGTTGCCGGCAGTGGCCGTGTCGGTGGGGGCAGGTGTGGATGCACCGTCATCGTCGCCGGAACAGGCCGGCGCGAAGAGCACGAGGGTCGCGGCGGCCGCCAGCAAGAGGCGGATGCGTGGTATGCGAATCAATGGTCTTCTCCCTGCCAGCCGTGGAGGGCCAGCTGCTCGATGTCGAAACGCCAGTCGTCCTGGGTGACCCCGAAGGGGTAGACGATGTGGCTCAGGTTGTCGGTGGTGAACGCCATCACATAGGCGGCGTGGTTGACGGCGTAGTTGCCGCCGCCGAGGTCGGTCCGGGTTGCCGGATTCAGGCGAAGCGCCACCTGGAAGGCGTCGACTTCCTCCTGGGTGCCGGTGAGCCCGATGAATTCGGGGTTGATGTAGGAAAGCCACTTGCCGAGCACTTCCGGGGTGTCGCGCTCGGGGTCGGCGGTGACGAAGACCACCTTCACCCGGTCGACCACTTCGTCCGGCAGGCTCTCGAGCACGCGTGAGATTTCGACCATGTGCACCGGGCAAATGTCCGGGCAACTGGTGTAGCCGACGAACAGGAGCGTGAGGTAGCCCTCGGTCTCCTTTCGGAGGTCGAACGGTTGGCCGTCGGTGCCGGTGAGGACGGCGTCCGGCTTTTCGAGCGAAGGCGCGATGAGGACGCCCCGGTAGGTGACGGGCTCCGGCGTGGGTGTGGGTTGTGGCTCGCTGTCACCTCCGCACGAGGCGAAGACGAAGACAGCCAGCCCAAGGAGGGCGACCGCGAGGAGCCTCGCCGGCGCCACACTCATCGTGGACGCGACAGGCAAGCGCGAGGGACGGGGATCCCCGGCGCGGACAGGAATTCGATCGGACATGGTTCGTACTCGCTAGTTGCTGTGGCCCTCGGCGTCGGCGGTGATGCCCGCCTCCCGATACAGCTCTTCCCAGACCAGTACGGAGAATTCGTGATGCGCGACGTGCGCCTTGCGCGATGCCTCCTGTGCCTCGGGCAACACCACCGGCTCGTTATCGACCGCGGCAGCCATGTCACCGAGGAGACCGGCGAGCGTTTCCGCTTGCGGCCGAAGGTGCTCCGGCCACGGCGTGAGCAAGACGAGCGTCTGCAACTGCAGTGCCGTGAAGTGCGCCGTGGGCGGGACCTTTCCCTCGCGGATTGATTCGTCGATCTCGTGGAGGCCGGCGCGGTCGAGCGCGATGACGGCGTTGACGACCGTACCCATGTCGGCACTCTGGTCAGCCGCGTCGGCATCGGCGCCGTCGTCGCCACAGGCGGCGAAGGCAGCGAGGGCGAGGATGCCGGTGGCGAGCAGGGCGAACGCCCTGCCGGGGTGGTTGCGGTACACGTTTCGTTCTCCGTTCTGGCCCGGCCGAGCAGGGGCCGGCGACGTGCGGTGGTTACCGCGTGCTATCTATGCGAGAGCGAAGGCGCGAGGGGGTTGGAGCACCGGCGTGATGGTCAGGATGCGGGAGGGGCGCCATGCGAACAGCGCCACGGCTGCAACGACCATGAGCCCGAAGAACATCACGGCTTCATTGAAGACAGCGGCGGTGGCCGGCGCACTGGCTGAGGCGCCCTCGCCGCTCGTCCCGTGGCCGTGGCGGCTGTGATCGCTCGTATCGGCCGCATGCGAGTGGCCGCGTTCAGCTGTCGGGGGCGAATTCCCGGGCAGGGCAATGTAGAGGTCGGTCCCGGGGATGCCAACGTGAGGGATCTCCCAGTGACCGAAGTACGTGACGGCCGGGAGGATCGCGAGCAGCATCAGCCCGGCAAACAGGCGATTGCGCGCTGCCTGCCGGCGCTGCCGGGGTTCGAGGCGTGGCTCCACGATTCCAGATTACCCGCGCCGGGCCGCCTACGATAGTGACGAAAGTCGCCTTTGGGCGACCCCTAACGGGACAGGAAAAGGGCGGGCCAAATGGCCCGCCCTCTCTCGTTGCGTGGCGTAGAGGCGCTAGACCTCGCGGAACTCGCCTTCGACGGTGCCTTCCTCGGCGCTGCCGCTGTCCTCGCCCGGCTCTTCAGGGGCCG
>DATBWD010000016.1:0-6373 GCA_036515015.1 Tepidiformaceae bacterium | reverse complement strand
GACTACAATGTCTTCGGCCAGCTCCGGGCCGGCGCCGGGACCGGGACCTTCGGCTTCACGGGCGAGCAGTACGACGCCGAGACCGGCTACACCTACCTGCGCGCCTGCTACTACGACCCCGCCCTCGGCCGCTTCGCCTCCGCCGACTCCGTCCAGCCCAATGCGCCCGGCACTCAGGGCTACAACCTCTACGCTCACGTCGCCAACAACTCCACGACGTGGACGGATCCCAGCGGCAATACCTCCCGGCCGGTCACCTGCCCGGGGGGACGGCGGCGCGGAGGAGTTCGCGCATGGCCGGCTCCTTGCGGACGGCGCGGATGACGCTGAGGGCGAACATGGCGAGGCCGATCCAGGCGAGGACGCCGGAGAGCGCGGCCAGGTGCATTCGTGAGGTCAGATCGACCTGGTCGGCCTCGACGAGGAGGCCGGCGATGACGCGCAGGACGACCGCGGAAAGCAGCCCCCACCAGGCGATGTGATCGACCATGCCGGGCGGGCGTGGTTCGGCCCGTTCGAGCGCGAACACTGGTGCAATAAGCTGGGCCATGCCGACGATGAGCATGGTGATGAGCCCGAGGCCGAAGGCGTGGCGTGCGGCATCGCGGACGCCGAAGGCTTCGAACTCGCCGCTGACGAGGCTGGCGGTGCCAGCCCACAACAGGAGCAGGCCGGCGACCACGCCGGAGATGTTGGCGGCAAGGACATAGCGGGCGGCGGCTCGGGCCCTGGGGCGCAGACGTGTCGCGCGGCCACGGACGGAGCCGGCCACGGGCGGGAGCCAGAGGAGGGCGATGCCGGCCGAGGCGAGGCCGGCGCCCAGCAGCCGCTGTTCGATGGCTCCTTCGGCCATGCGGGAGAGGAGGACGGTGGCGGCGCCGGCGTTCAGCAGGACGGCGGGCACGGCCACCCGCGCGATGGAGGGAGTCTTTCGGCCAAAGAATACAGGGACGGAGCGGCTCTGGACGCCGAAGATGAAGTTGCCAATCGCGCCGAGCATGACTGCCCACGCCATAGCGTCGTCGAACTGGGGCGGGACGATGCCCTGGTTGTCGAATGCGCGGAATCCGGCCCTAACCAGCAGGACCGCCCATGCGGCCCACCAGATGGCACCTGCCCAGGCGAGGAACCGCCACGGCTCGCGCTTCTTGCGCCCGAGCGAGAGGGTCACGGCGAGGATAGCAGCGACTCCGAGGGTTCCCAGCGCAGCCGGCACCGACGAGACAAGGACGGCAGTTTCGAGCGCGCTACCGGAGAGGAGCGACTGGGCAAGGGTGCGGCCGGCGGCTCCGCCAAAGAGCAGCAGAAAGATGCCAATGTTGATTCGGGCGGGTATGGGTTTGCGGCCGGCGAAGCGGGGAATGAGCCGGATGGCCATACCCGCGACGAAGAGCCCGGCCCAACCCTGCAGCTGCGCCCAGCCATGCGCCTGGAGGAGGAATATCGAGCGACCGGGCCAATCGAGCGTGCCGGAAAGGGTGAGCGGCAGGAGTACCGAGAGGAGGAACCCGCCGCCGAGGGCCATTACGAGGGCACCGCCGACAAAGATGATGTAGGAGCGGTCTTCGACGGCTGGAGCGAATTCGGAGTGGCGGGCGAGGGGCGGATCGAGCTGGATGTCGTCGCTTCCGGGAGTCGTCATTTCTCCAATCTAGCGGGTGGGGCGCGAGGATGCAGGGCGGGTCGCGGGGGACATCCACTTCGGCACGCCAGCGCCTGGGGTGAGGCGACGGACAGCGGGGGGATCGCAAGGCCGTTGATATAGCCCGGGAGGTCGCGGCGACCGGAGTGAAAGGTGACCGAACGTAGCATGCGGGAGGCTTCGGCGACAGGATTTTGCAGAGCGTCGGGGTGTAGGAAAGGAGTCTGGGTATGCGTTCCTTCGAAGTTCCATTTCAACGGCGCCGGCGTTCACGGATGCGGTCGGCGATGATGTTTGCCGGGATGGCGGCGGGAGCGGGGGCGGCGACAGCCTTTGCGGGCCGGACGATCATGCGGGGTGCACGCAACGGGCGCGCAGCCGAGCCGGCGAGTGAGCTGCAGCAGCACGTGGGCGACATGCTTGCGCTGGACCGGCACATCCTGAGCGCGGTCGACCGCCAGCTGATGGACACGGACGCTTCGAGTTATGCGAACGTGCGCGAACTGCTCGAATCGACGCGGGAGGTGATGGGGCGGCACATCGACCGGCTGGAGCAGGAACTCGACGTGCTGGGTGGGAGCCCGACGTCGCCGATCAAGTCGGCGGTGAGTTCGGCTGCGGGGTCGGCGATGGCGCTGCTGGACCGCGTGAAGCACGCGCAGGTTTCGCGGATGATCCGCGACAACTACACGGCGCTCAGCCTGGCGTCGGTGAGCTACAGCATGTTGCACACGACGGCGCTGGCGCTGAATTCGCAGCGGATTGCCGACCTGGCACAGCAATGCCTGATGGAAGTGACGCCACTGATCGTCCGTTACAGCGAGCAGATCCCGGTGGTGGTCGTGAACGAGATGGCGCGTGATGCGCTGCCCGTCGACGTGACGATCAGCCAGGTTGCGGTGGATAACACCCAGCGGGCGTGGGCGCAGACGGCGCAATCCGACTGACGTTCGCGGGCCGGGAATTCGTGGGCAGGCCCGGGCGGGAGCACCGTCCGGGCGGCTCCGCGGGGCGCCGGGCGGTGCCCAGGCATCCACCTGCTATCCCCACAGGTGGAATCTGTACGGGCTTTTGGCGGCGTGCCGGCGACCGAACTAGTAAATATGGTTGCATGGCGTCAGGACGACACCCCACAGTTGACGGAGTCTATCATCGACTTTCCGACGACGTCGGCCCAGGACTGGCTGGCCCAGGGACACGAGGCACTGACTCCCAAGGAAGCGGCGAAGCGTCTCGGGGTATCTGAGACGACCCTCCGCCGGGAACTTTTCGCCTCGCCACCCATTGAAGAGGACGGGACGATCCACATCGTGGCCGAGCTTCGTGGGCGGCAGTTCACGGCGTGGAGGATCAACGACGGTCGCCGGGTCCGATGGAAGATCTACCTGCTTGGGCCGAAAAGGACGACCAACGGCCACGACGCCGTCGTGACGCATCTGCGGACGCAGATGGGACGGAAACGGCGGGGAGTGCGGCGCCTCTGGCCGTTCGGGCGGTAGGCGTTTAGCCGTCGTCGGCTTCGACGGTTGCCGTGTCGTCGCGTTGGCGGTAGCGGGAGGGCTGGATCACCGACCAGGCGGTGAGGGAGTCGAGCGCGCGCATGAAGACGCGCAGCCGGCAGGCGAGGGCGAGTTCCGGGCTACCCCCAGATGATTCGAGGACAAGACCGGGCGAGGCATCGAGAAGCCGCCGACGTAGCTCATCGAGAAAGACGCGATCTTCGGCGGAAGGCTCGGGGTGGACGAGTTGGGCGTGGACGCGGCGCGGGAAGTACTGCCGACCGACCACGAGCATGACCTGGGAGATGGCGTTGTCGAGTTCCTGGGCCGACCGTTTCAGGGTGCGGTGGGAGGGGTCCGAGGCGAGCAGGTGCGCGGCCAGGGCGGCTTCGGCGAGGGAGCGAAGCATGGGTTCGGGGTCGTGATCGGGTTCGCGGGAGCGAAAGTAGAGATCGAGCACGGGGAGTTGATGGAAGACCTCCTGGACGGTGTGAACCGCTTCGGTGAGCGCATCGAGCCTTCGTCGAAGGTCGGCGTCGTCTTCGATGCCGAGTCCCGCGGCCACCAGTTCGACACCGTCGCCGCTGCCGCCGGTCTGGCTTATCACCCGGACGGCGAGGGCATTTCGCTCGGCGGAACCGCCAATGATGCTGAGAAGGTAGGTAATGGTAGCGGTGAACATCCCGAAACCGAGGGCGGACTGCACGAAGGCAAGCACCTTGAAGAGACTCGTGGCCGGGGCGATGTCGCCGAAGCCGAGGGTGGTGCCGGTGACACCGCTGTAGTAGAGCGCGTCGACGAAGCCCATCCGTGAGGGGTCGATGCCGGGATCGGTGAGGAACGCCTCCCGGATCTGGGGCCAGACCACTATGGTGAAGCCAAGGACGTAGAGGCTGAGCCAGGCAGCAAGCGTAAACAGGACCATGACCGGCCCGGCCATGCTCACGAGAAGGCGGCGGCCCCGGCGGGTGCGTCGTGCGATGGCTATCGTGAGGCGCCAGGTGCTGTGCTGGACGGCCTTTGCCAGCGGGCCTTCGAAGTCCTTGTGGAAGATGGTTATCCACATGTCGCCAAGGGCGAGGCCGACGATCGCGAGGCCGCCAACGAACCCGGCCCAATCCCATGTGTCCACCGGCCTAACCCCGTACGGGGCAGGTTGTTCCCGGAGGCGGCGCGACCACTCCGGTCACGATCCCGCGGAGAAGGGCCCGACATTCACTTCTCATGCGATGGACACCGAGGTCGATGGTACGCACGCGTGGAAAGTTGAGACGTGAAGAACGCGAGAGGGGCGTTGCGGAACTCTCGCATAGGGCGACTGGCTTCCGCTTTGGGGGAACAACTCGCAGACTTGCAGTCGTGAAAACCAGTCCAGGAGCGAATTGGTGACATCCGACCTGGAGGAGTCAGGAGGCGGCCGGCAACCGATCGACTGGTTGTCGTTGTCCGAAGAGATGGGATTGATCACCTGGTACGAGGAGGGGCGGAATGAATCAGGTGGCACACGGGAAGCGCGTGAAGCGATCGCGAGAATTCTCGGCGACGACGAGATGCGCGCAGCGGTGGACTACTACGTCTCTGGGGCTCCGGGCTCCGAACTGGCGCGGTCGGTCCTGTGGCTGCTCCATCCCGTCGCGGCGATGGACCGCTGTGTGGAGATTTTCCGTTCAGACGCGGACATTGAAGATCGTCGGAGTGCCGTCCACCTGTTGGAGGTTGCGGCAGACACACGGACTCTCGAATTGGTGCCGGAGTTCCTGGCCGACCCTGACGACGTCATCCCAATGTGGGGCATAGGGATCGTGGATCAGCTCATGATCCCAATCTCGTCGACTTCGAGGATGTGCGGACTTTGCTCTCCATGGCCGAGGAACATCCGAACCCGCGAGTACGACACGTGGCCCGATCGGTCATCGAGGCCTTCGGCGAGGACAACAGCTAGAGTGGCGATCAGCCGAGAGATGGCGGCTTTCGCTTTGGCGGGCGACGAACCACACTTGCAGTCGTGACTGCCCCGGCACAACCCGCGTTTCGGTTCCTGGTACCGGTCGCTGCCCTGTTCACGGGCGCGCTGATCGTTTCGAACATCATCGCGATCAAGATTGCGGACTTTTCGCGGGTGGCGCCGACGGATGACTTCTATCTGCCCGCGGCGGTCATCATCTTTCCGATCTCGTACATCCTCGGGGACATCCTGACGGAGGTGTACGGCTACAGGGTTGCGCGGCGGATCATCTGGTCGGCGTTCTTCGCGAACGCGCTTGCCGTCGGAGCGATCGTAGCGGCGGAGCAGTTGCCGTCGGCTCCGTTCTGGAGCGACCAGGAAGCTTACGAGGCAATTCTGGGGCAGACGTGGCGGATCGTGGGCGCGAGCTTCGCGGCGTTCCTCGTGGGGGAATTCGCGAACGCGGCGGTGCTCTCGCGGATGAAGGTGGCGACGAGCGGGCGGTTCCTCTGGGCGCGGACGATCGGGTCGACGATCGTGGGGCAGGGGCTGGATTCGGCAATCTTCATCACGATTGCATTCGCGGGGACGGAGGGGATCGCGCTGTGGCCACTCATCTGGAAGCAGTGGCTGTTCAAGGTGACGTTCGAGACGGTCGCGACTCCGGTGACCTACGTGGTGGTGACGGCGTTGAAGCGACTCGAGGGGGTCGACACATTCGACCGGGACGTGGACCTGAATCCCGTGCCGCTGCCGCGATAACGAAGGACTTGCCTTCGCCCGCGATCTGACTGCACGCTTAGCGCATGCCCGACAACACCTTCCGTACCGACGGGACGATTGACAGCTTCGAGAACCGGCACAGGGAGCGGGACTACGAGATCTCGTTTTCGGCGCCGGAGTTCACGAGCGTCTGCCCGATGACGGGGCAACCGGACTTCGGGACCATTCACGTGACGTACGTGCCCGAGGAGCGTTGCATCGAACTGCGGAGCTTCAAGTTCTACCTGTTCACCTACCGCAACCAGGGCATCTTCTATGAGGACGTGGTGAACAAGGTGCTCAACGACATCGTGGCGGCGATAGCGCCGCGGCGCTGCGAGGTGACCGGCGACTTCAACGCCCGCGGGGGCATCACGGCCACGATCCACGCGAGCTACCCATAACCGGGACAGCATTCATCGTGTAGGATCCGGGCCGTCAGGCGGCCCCTCCCCTGCACGCGGGAGAAGTCCATGCCGCCGGCGGGAGAATCCGTTGCGGGTACTGGTCACCGGAGGGACGGGG
>DATBWD010000015.1:0-6311 GCA_036515015.1 Tepidiformaceae bacterium | reverse complement strand
AACACGGTGACCGGTACCGTCACGCTCGACTCCCGGTACAACCTCTCGAACTCCTACACGTTTACGGCCACCGACGATTGCGAAGTTGGCTCACGCGTGAACCTCCTGAAGACGACCCAGGGCGGGTCGGAGCCCCTCGGCGGCTGGACCTTCAAGCTCTACACAGGGCCTGACGGCTTCAATGCCGGGACTCTCCTGGCGACGGATAACACCCCGCCGGCGCTCCTCGACTTCGGGAACATCCTCCTCTCGGCTGGTTCCACCTACACCATCTGCGAGGAAAACGTGCCGGCCGGCTGGACTTCGGTCTGGATGGTCGATACGAACGCTGACGGCGTGGTCGACACCACGGTGACGGCGTACAACCCGAACGCCACCGACACGCCTCCCCAGGACCTGGGTAACCGGTGTGTCGACTTTGGCGCCTTCACCAGCATCTCGATACCGGCGGGCGGCACGCTGCTCTTCCAGGTGGACAACTCGTTCCCCGAAGGCGATCAGCGGACGCCTGGCTACTGGAAGAACTGGAGCTCTTGCTCCGGCGGCAACCAGTACGAGAAGGCGATCGCGAAGGGCGGCGGTGCGGAGGGCTTCTGGACGCTCGACGAACTGCTGACCAACCCGGGCTTCCTTATCGGAGACCTGGTGCTTGGTGACGGCGACTGCGAAATAGCGGTCGAAGTCCTCAACAAGAGTGACGTCAACACCGGCAAGAAGATGGCCAGCGACGCGGCGTACAACCTCGCCACGGCCCTCTTCGCAGCCATGTTGAACGACGCCGCAGGCGCGGGGACGTGCCCGGTCATTGACCAGGCCATCCTCGATGCCCAGGCACTGCTCGTCGATATCGGATTCGACGGGACGGGCAAGTACCTCCCGCCGAACTCTAAGGGCCTGAAGGCAACGCAGCGTCAGCAAGCGCTGGCATATGCCGAGCTTCTCGACGACTACAACAACGGCCTCGTCTGCCCCTGAGCAGATGTAGCCGGTAAGCCAGGAAGGGGTCCGGCGAAAGCCGGGCCCCTTCTCTGTAATTCGGTCCAGCAGATACTGGGCACCATGGCGCGCGCCGCCAAAGGAAGATCGAGCGATGATCCGTATTGTTCTTGTCGTTTTCGCCGCCCTCGCCCTCGTCGCCTGCGGCTCATCCGACCCTGAGAGCCCAACGCCCGCAGGAGAGACGGCGAGCGCCACGCCGGAGGCATCGAGTACCGCGGCGCCGACTGCGGCAGGTACGGCAACTCCGCACCGCGGCCCCGGCGTCGGCTTCTACGTGAGCATCGAAGAAGTGGGGCTGGGCCCGAACGGGTACGTGACGATCAAGAACTTCACGGAGACGGCGATCAACATCGGCGACCTCTACATCTGCCAGCCGCCGCGCTGCACCAGGCTACCGGAGGCCGTGATGCAGCCCGGCACGGTTGGCCGAATCGCCGTGGGCGACGGCGCAGGCATTGAGAATGTGGTGGCGAAGAACGTCCCCCTTCAGCTTGCACCCAGCGATGGCGAAGTGGCGATCTTCGGTTCGGAGAAAGTCGACGACCCGGCGGCCATCCGCGCGTACTTCGAATGGGGGGCCACGCCGCACGCCGCCACCGCGGTAGCGATCAAGGCGGCACTGTGGGTGGAGGGGTCATTTGCGCCAACAGGAGAGCGCGCGACGAGGCTCTACCGGACGGAGGCGAATCTCTGGGTCTGGGATAGCGAGTAGGCTGGGAGCCAGGCACACAGCACGGAGGCGCCCCCAGGGGCGCCTCTTCCGTGCAAGGTGGACAGCGGGACCTACCCGTCGCGACTAGGGGACGTAGCCAAGTACCGCGCTGAGCGCCCGGTTCTGCCATGGTCGAAGCGTGACGTAAGCTTCGCACCACGTGCCGCCGGTCGGGAACGAACCTGCATAGCCGACGAGGCTTTCGGGCGTACCCCAGATGACAGGGTAATCGACACGCGTGACGACAGCGCCTGCCTCATCGAAACAGCGGTTGGTGACCCAGAAGGTTTCCCGATCCATGGGATAGGAACGGGTGACGTCGAAGGTGACCCCGCCGCCACTTGAGAGTGCGGATACGGAGCCGACGGAGATGGTGGCACTGAGTTTGCCTTGAGCGGTAACGTCGTCCCGGCTACCGGCCACGAAGGCGCCCGCCAGGAGCACGCTGCCAATGACCGCTACCAGCGCGAGATACTTCATGTGGTGTCTACCTCTCCCAGGCTGTTGGAGTCGGGCGTGCCCGGGCATCTTTACCTTCGACTCGAGTTCGCCATCTCAAATAGTCACGAGTGGCATTCTGGTGATGCTGTGGTGGAAAGGTGGACATCGGGGGGTCGTGCGGCCGGGAGCGAACAGCGCAACCGTCGAGAGCTCAGTGGTCCCTCAGGAGCCGTTCGACAACCCTGACGTGAGCACGCAGGTGCCGGAGATTTCGGTCGAGCGCCATGGCGATCCGCTCGTCCTCGTTCTCGAGGTATGGTCGTATCGCGGCATGCACTGCGGCCCACGCCTCGAGCACGTCAGTCACTGAGGAGGTGTCCGTGCCGACCATCTCCTGGAATCGCTTTTGGTCGCGCATGCCGTCCGGTGGGAGCCCGAACGGGCTCCAGGTTGGGCCGCCGGGGACGAACCGGCTAAAGTGCGACTGCTCGGCGAAGACGAGGTGTCGGACGTTTTCCACCACCGACCACTTCCCGCTGGGCGGCCGCTGCGCCAGCCTGGCCTGCTCGCGGTTTGCAAGGATGCTGCGCAGACGCTCTTGCTCGGCTTCGAGCGTCGCGAGCAATGTCCGGTTCTCCTCCAGCGCCATGAGCGGAGTGTAGCAGCGAGACCCCACGCCACGGCACGCCGAGGCGCCCCGAACTGCTCTCACCCCCAGCGTTCCCGGGCCTTCGGTGCGGATCGGGTTTTCGGCACTGTTTCGCGCTCAGCCGGGATTCTCTGGAGCGACTCAAACCGAGAGCCGTCCCGTGCATCCGTGATTTCTTGCCGGAGGCTACTGCCCGTCCGACCCTGGCGCCGCGGTGTTGGGCGCGTCCGCTGGCACGAGATTGATGCGCAGCCGGAAGTCGAAGCGGGGCAAGAACGGCGCCCACGATGGCCAGTTCGTGACCTCTGCCCGGGCGGACTGGTAACGCTCTGTCAGGAGGGACTGGGCGAGTGATGTCGACTTGCCCCGGATCAGGTCCTTGGCATCGTCTTTCGAAAAATTCTCGACGACTTCGGCTCTCAGCACGACCGTCGTCCGCACGAGTCCTTCGCTCCCGAGGTAGGGCTGCGGCACCGACTCCCTGGCCGAGACGCTCCCCGTCAGGAGTGTGGCATTGCGTTCGCCGAGCGGAAGCGTCTGCGCCGCGAATTCTTCCAGTACGGGGGCCAGGACGGCCAACGCCCGGATGGTCACCGAGACATCGATTAGCAGGACGTCTGCCTCGGTGCCGGCTTCGGGCAATTCGTCGTGGTCCACGGTCACTGTTGCGGTCTTCAGGAGGACCAGGTCGTTCGGACGGTCGTCGAGCAGGCGTTGCTTCAGGCCAGGTGCCTGGCCAAGCGCGCGAATCTGGTCCAGGGCGCGCTGGAGGTCGGCCGCCGCAATTCCCGGCCGCTCGACGGAAGTGCCTCCGGCTGCAGCTTTTGTGCTGGCGACCTTCAGCGTGCGCAAGCCTTCATCGACCCAGCCCCAGCCGATTTTCGCGGGCACGTTCCATTGGGCGCCCGGCTCGGCCGCGATGGCGGATTGGGTCACCGTTGCGCCTGCAGGTATTTGGGTCTCCGCGGGAAGCCGAAACGGCAGGTACTTGGGACCGGCCAGGAGGACGGCGCCCGCCGGCACCGTGACCGCCGATTTGCCGGGGTTCGTGATGGAGACCTCCGCCTTCGCCCGCTCCACGCCTATCAGTGCCTTACCAGTGGTCGGGATGGCGAGGGTCAGGCTGTGCCTCGTGGAGACCTCTCGCGCCGGCAATGCGAGTTCCTGGAAGTCGATGGTGTCCCGGTCAGGCGAAGCTGTTACCAGCAGCGACGTCGAGAGTGTCGTGCTGGCCGGCGCCAGCGTCACGCTGCCCTGTGGCGCTGCGCTCAGCAGCAGCACGCCGGCGAACGCGGTCAGTCCCACGATGGCGGCCAGCCTCAAGACGCTTCCCTGGCCGGGGACGCGAACCCTCCGGTGCGTGAAAGGGACGTAGCGCGGCGCGGTATCCCACCGCACGCGGGACGGGTTGCCCGACACGGGCAGCCCTGCACGCCGCGACAGGGTCGCGATCACCGGCGAGTGCGTGGCAACGGCGACCGACTTTCCGCTTTCCCGGGCGAAGTGGCTGAGGCGGCGCATCCCCAGTTCGTTCGAAAATGCCGCGTTCTCCCCGCGCACGTGGAGCACGACGGCCTGCGACGGCGCTGTGTCTACGCGCCCGCAGATAGTTGCGATGTCGTCGCCGGGGCTCACCGGGATGACGTGTGCCTGCAGCCCTGGCTCGCCGTTCCGCCGCTCAAGCATCGGGTGCCTCCCGTCGCGTGCTGGTTTCCTGGAAGGCCAGTGGTCGCCGGGCGGACGTAATCATGGTGTAGAGACCTGGTAGGTAGTGGGTCCGCCAGCGTCCTTCCCGGGTGAGAGTCGAGCTCCTGGCAGAACTTGAATCTAGTACTTCCGCATGGCCTTTTGGGGCGCACACAACGAAGCTGCAACGCCTGCCACAACAGGTTGAATAGTTCCGGGACAAGGACGCCAGCAAGTCTTCGGATCCGGCGGCGCCCGCGGTTGCTGGGACGGATACTGATAGTCCAGCACTGTGATACCTCCGCAATGGTGAGACGCCTCACATTGAGCGCGGATGGCAGTGGCGGTGGGTACCTTGGGACTCAGGAGGTACAGTCATGTACATAGGCGGCGGATTACTAGTTGTCCTGTTGATCGTGATCCTGCTTATCCTTCTCCTCTGAGCTTCACGACGAAGGAAAGGTTCGATGACAGACAGCCCGGCCGGGCGAGAGCCCGACCCCAACATGAATCTCGAAGGCCTCCTGTCCGACTCTGGACTGGGAGGCCTTCAGGATATCCTCGAGCAGGCGAGGACATCGCTTGCCGGGGCCACGCTGGAGGGCGTCGCCGGCGGCGGCGCCGTCCGCATCTCCATGTCCGGTGAGCGCAAGATCGTCGCAGTCTCGATCGACCCCGAGGTCTTCGCCTCGGGGGATGCGGCCATGCTCGAGGAACTGATCCTCGCGGCCGCGGGCGATGCCTATGCTCGCGGCGACGCGCAGAGAGCTGCGTCGCTCGGCTCGGTCCTCCAGCAACTCACGGGCGAAGACCAGGGCTGACCCCCTGCGACCGACGGATTAGCAAGCTCCAAAACAACATAACGACCAGCTGACTGGAATGCACGCTGGTCGGAGGATGCGCGCATCTTTCATCCGCCATCGCGGAGGAGGACGGCGGAGCGTAGTCCCTTACGGGCCTGCTGCCATCCCGGCCCCACCTGGTGCTTCAACCGGTGTCCCCGATTGGTGTCGCCCGAGGCGTTAGCAGACTCGTCCCCTGCCCAATTGCCCGGCTACAAGTCGACCTCACGTTCGCGTAAAAGTATGCTCAGGCGATGGCGATGCGCACCGGTTTCGAGGCCCGGCAGACCTTCCGCTCACTCCGCTACCGGAACTATCGCCTCCTCTGGCTTGGACAGACCGGCCACTCGGCCGCGCTCTGGATGGACCAGGTTGCGCGGGCCGTCCTCATCCTCGCACTGACCGACTCGGCGATGATGCTATCGCTCGTCATCGCCACCCGGCTCCTGCCGATCCTGCTGTTCGGGCTACTCGCCGGCGCAGTCGCCGACCGCGGTGACCGGCGACGGATACTGATGGTCACCCAACTGGTGACGTTCTCGACCCATCTCTTCCTCGGGGTCATGGTCACTTTCGACCTCATAGCCACCTGGCACGTGTTCGTGACCGCGCTCATCGCCGGTACGGCAATGGCCTTCAATCAGCCTGTGCGCCAGTCGCTGGTTCCCGCCACCGTCCCCCGGGAGGATCTCACGAATGCGGTGGCCCTGAACTCGCTCGCGCTCAGCACCATGCGGATAGGGGGAGGCAGTTTCGCCGGCGCGCTCCTGCTCTTCATGGACGTCGGCGGGGTGTACCTGTTCACCTCGGCCGTGTACATCTTCGTGATCGCCACCACGTCGGCTATGCGATTCCCGCCGGCCCCAGAGCGTACCGGCCAGCGGGGCAGCCTGTTCGGGGACCTGGGCGATGGGTTCGCCTACGTCGCGCGGAACCGCGAACTCGCGCTCGTCGCCGTGCTGGCCCTGGTGCTCTTCATCTT
>DATBWD010000014.1:0-9582 GCA_036515015.1 Tepidiformaceae bacterium | reverse complement strand
ATGCCGGTGACGCCCACGGCCTCCGTGAAGGTCCGGGCCTGGGCGAGGCCGTTCTGGCCGGTGGTGGCGTCGATGACGAGCAGGGTTTCGTGGGGGCCGTCCGGGTAATTCCGCTGGATGATGCGGTTGATCTTCTTCAGTTCCTCCATGAGGTTGGTCTTCGTGTGGAGGCGGCCGGCCGTGTCGATGATGACGATCTCGGCGCCATCTGCCTCGGCTGCGGAGAGGGCATCGAAGACGACTGCACCGGGGTCGGCGCCCGGGCGGTGTGCGACAACACGCGACCCGACACGTTCGCCCCACACCTTGAGTTGATCGACTGCGGCGGCGCGGAAGGTATCGGCGGCCCCGAGCACGACGGTGGCGCCGTCGCGCGTGAAGGCGTGGGCCATCTTGGCGATGGTGGTCGTTTTGCCTGCGCCGTTGACACCGATGACGAGGATGATGAGGAGTGGGGGGGCATCGACTACCGCCCATGCGCTGTGCTGACGGGCCGGCTCTTCGAGCACGTTGACCATCTCTTCGCGGAGGATCTCGCGGACGCGGTCGGTCTGCTTGACGCCTTCGTCGCGCACACAGCGGCGAACGCGATCGAGGATCGCCTCGGTGGTGGCCAGGCCGGTGTCGGCGGTGATGAGGATCTCTTCGAGTTCGTCCCAGAGGTCGTCATCGAAGTCGGGGCGTTCGAAGAGGCCGCCTATCTTGCCGAAGAATCCCCGCCTGGTCCGGGCGACGGCGCGCTCGGTTTGGGCGTGGATTTCGGCCCGCTCTTCCGGGCTGGGCTGGTACTCCTCGTCGATGACGGAGACGGCCGGGGGCAGCGGCTCATCGGGGGCGGGATGATCCGGAAGTTCGTCAGCCTGTTTCTTGCGCCAGAACCGCACTGGTGGCGCTCCTTTTCAAGCAGGTTTGAGGGTGATGGTAGGGGGCGCGGCGTTAACCGTCAGGTTATGGGTCGGCGGCGGGTTTGCGGGCGAGGATCCAGAAGCGGGTGCCGGCGAACTGGGTCTCCTCGACGGAATCCACGACGGCCAGGTCACCCACTTCAATTCCGGTGAAACCGGCCTCCGCCAGGAGTTCGAGCACAGGATCGACCGTCGTGACGGTCATGAGCGGAAGGGAGTCGCGCGACGTGCCGGCGTAGGCCGCTTCGAAGAGCGCAGCGGTAAGGTCGGGCGCCTCGTCGGCGCTGCTCGAAGCGCCCTGATCGTCGTCCTGCTGGTTCCAGAAGCCATCGATGATCACGACTCGTCCGCCGGGACGCAACAGCGTGAACCAGTTTTCGAACGCGACCTGTGGTTCCGGCAGCGTCCAGAGGAGGTGGCGGTTCGTAATCGCGTCGAAGCTGGCGGGTGGGAACCGGGGAGCAACCGCATCGCCAGTGACGAAGACGGGCCGGTTCGGATGGGAGGATGCGGAGCGGCGGGCGACCTCGAGCATGCGCTCGGCGAGGTCGGTGCCGGTGACCCTGTGGCCGATGTCTGCGGCAAGAAAGGCGATAACGCCGGTACCGGTGCCAAGGTCGAGGACATCAGCGGCGGGCGGTGGGAGCAGGAGGCGGCACAACGTCAGCCAGGCGTCGTGCTCCGCTTCGTTGGCGATGCCATGGCCGGGGCGGCTCTCATAGGCAGGCGCGACGGCATCCCAGAAGCGGGCGATCCGCTGCTTGAGGCCGCTCGTGGTGTCCTGATCCATGTGGCGACTCCGGGCGTGGCAGTAGACGAGCAAGTTTAGGGCAGGGTGTGGAGACGCGTCAGTTTTGGGGCAGGTCCGAAAGTTTGAGGGAGAGGACCTTCGAGACGCCGTCGCGACCCATGGAGACGCCGTAGATAGCGTCGGCGATCTCGATCGTCCGGCGGTTATGGGTGACGACGATGAACTGGGTCTTTTCGGCGAGGCGGGCGAGGGCCTGCGTGAAGCGGCCGACGTTGGCCTCATCGAGGGCGGCGTCGACTTCGTCGAGGACACAGAACGGGGCAGGGTTGGCGGAGAGCAGCGCGAAGAGGAGCGCGACAGCCGTGAGCGAGCGTTCGCCGCCGGAGAGAAGGGTGAGGCTGTTGAGGCGCTTGCCGGGCGGCTGGGCCTCGATTTCGACCCCGGCTTCGGCGATGTTCTCGGGGTTGGTGAGGAGAAGCTGGGCCTGACCACCGCCGAAGAAGGAGGAGAAGTACTCACCGAAGGCGGTGTTCACCTTTTCGAAGGTGGCGCCGAAGCGGACGCGGATCTCTTCGTTGAGTTCGGCGATGGCCTGGCGCAGCTGGATCTGGGCATCTTCGAGGTCGCGCATCTGGGTGGTGAGGAACTCGTAACGTTCCTGGCTTTCGCGGTAGTCTTCCGGGGCTTCGGCGTTGATGGGGCCGAGGCGACGGATCTGGCGGCGGACCTCTTCGATGCGGGAACGGGTCTCGTCGACGTCGATGAGCGCGCCACCCTGGATCCGGGGCGACTGCTGGACCGCGTCGCCGAAGAGGGGACTGGCGACCATTGCCTCGTCGATGCCGACGATATTGCCGGTGCGGTCCGGAGCGAGGCCTTCGCGCTCCATTTCGACGCGCATGCTGTCGAGCTGGTCGAGCAGGCGCGCGACTTCGGCTTCGATATCGAGCCGGCGGCGTTCGGCCTGGAGGAGGGAGGCCTGGGATTCGGCGAACTCTTCCTGGACCTGGCGCTCGTGGTTCTCGAGGCGGTGGAGTTCGTCGCGGTCGGGGGCGGCGTCGTCGCTGGAGCGGGCCTGTTCGAGACGAACGGTTTCGAGTTCGGCGCTGTGCTTGCGCAGGCGTTCCTCGATGACGCCGGCTTCGAGTTCGAGGTTGCGAGCCTGGAGACGACGGGCGGAGATCTGGTTGGCGAGGCGTTCAATGGCCTTCTCGTGCTGCTCGCGCATGGCCTCGATGGTGCGCCGTTCGCCTTCGACTGTGGCAACGCGGGCGCTGGCATCGGCGACGGCGCGGAGGGCGGCCTCCCGGCGCTCGGTCGCGGCACGGAGGTCTTCTTCCGCGGCGGTGATCGCGGCGGTGTCTTCGTCGCCGTGTGATTGGAGGGAGGCGAGGGCGGCCTCCGCTTGTGCGATGAGATCCAGGGCAGTCGCCCGGTCCTTTTCGATGTCATCCCGGCGGCCGTGGATGGAGCCCAGTTCGCGGCGGATGCGAAGGAGGCGGTCGCGTTCGCGGCTGACTTCTACCCGCACCTTTTCGAGGTGGCGGCGGAGGTCGTTGTAGTCGGCCTCCTCTTCCTGGGCGAGCGTGGAAAGCTGTTCGATGGCGTGGTGGGCGTTTTCGAGCTGTTGGGTGCTGACCGAGGTCCGTTCGCGCAGTTCGGAGATGAGGCGGGGGAGTTCTTCCAGTTCCTGTTGACGCCGGAAGGCGCTCTCCTCCGAGCCAGTGGCGCCGCCGGTCACGACCCCGGATTGTTCGATGAACAAGCCATCGACGGTGACGACGGAACCGAGGGAGCGCCGGATCATGCGGGAGGCTGTGGCGCGGTCTTCGACGATGATGACCCGGCCGAGGAGGGTATCGACGAGGGGGCGGAGACGTGCCTCGCAGCGCACCAGCTTTGCGGCCACCCCGACGACTCCGCGTTCCTTCTGGAGGTTAAGCGGGTAGACGTGGCGGACGGATTCGAGGGCGAGGAACTGGGCGCGGCCATGGCGGCGCTGCTGGAGCAGTTCGATGGCCTTGAAGGCCTGCTCTTCGGATTCGACGAGCACGGAGTGGAGCCGCTGTTCGAGGGCAGCGTTGATCGCCAGTTCCAGACCCGGGGGAACCTTAATCTGGCGGGAGAGCAAGCCAAGGATGCCTTCGACTTCGGGCGGTTCGCCGAGGCTGCCGGGTTCGATGCCTTCGATGAGCGCCTGGCCCATGATGAGCACGCTGCGGGTGCCCGAGGCGACGGCGTCGTGTTCGACTTCGACGCGCCGAAGGGCGTCGAGGCGTCCCTCGAGGTGGTGGAGCTGACGCAGGTCCTCGTTGCTGGCGGCTTCATAGGCCCGGACTTCCTGCTGGACGCGGGAGAGCCGGCCACGGGCGTCTTCGGCGGCGCGGCGGGCGGCTTCGAGTTGGCGTTCGGCTTCCACCAACTGGGCCTGGAGTTCGGCGAAGCGGCGGCCATAGCCGATGAGTTCGACGAGAGCCTGCTTGCGCCGGGCGACCAGTTGTTCGGCATGGCGGTCGAGTTCGGCCAGGCGGCGGCGGGCGGAATCGATGTCGCCGCGGTGGGCACTGGCACGGCGTTCAGCCATGTTCCCGGTGTCGCGAAGGTCCTGGACGCGGCTGCGGAGGGTCGAGTATTCGCGCTCGGCGAATTCGAGGGCTTCGCGTGTTTGGCGAGCGAGGGCTTTCGCCTCTTCGGCCTCCTCGACGACTTCGAGGCCGCGGCGGCCCTCGTCGACTTCGGTTGAGGTGAGGTTGAGCTTTTCGGTTTCGAGCACTTCGAGTTCGAGCCGGACCTCTTCGCTGCGCGCGGAGATCATGGCGTGGCGCTCGCGGTCGAGGGCGGTGTTTTGCTCGATGAGGGTGACGCGCTGCTCGGTCTCGGTCTGGCGGGTATCGCGACGAGCGATGGCGTCGCGGCGCTTGCGAATCTCCTCGCCGAGGGTCCGGATCTGCTCACGAAGCTGGGTTACACGGGCTTCGGCGGCGACGTCTTCGGCAGTGACCTGGTCGAGCGAGCCGCGCGCGCGGGCAAGGGCGTTCTGGGCCTCGCTCCAGCGGTGGCCGTAGTAGGCGCGAAGGAGGTCGCGGAGTTCGGCGGAGAGGCGGGCGTGGTCGGCGGCGCGCTCGGCCTGGCGGCTGAGCTGGGCGAGGCGTGGCTCAATTTCATTCGTGAGGAGGACGACGCGGTCCATGTTCTCGCGGGTGGCGGCGAGACGCGTCTGGGCCTCCTGGATGCGGGAGCGGAAGCGCTTGACGTCGGCGGCTTCATCGAGGAAGGAGCGGCGGTCGTCGGGGGACATGCTGAGGACTTCATCGACGAGGCCCTGGCCCATGATGGCGTAGCTGTTCTGGCCGACGTCGCCCTTCATAAGGAGGTCGATGATGTCGCGCAGGCGGACGCGGGAGCCGTTCAGGAGGTATTCGGATTCGCCGTTGCGGTAGACGCGGCGGCCGACTTCGACCTCGCTGAAGTCGACCGGGAGCCAGCGGTCTTCGTTATCGAGGGTGAGGATGGCCTCGGCCATGCCGACGGCGGCGCGGTCCTTCGTACCGGAGAAGATGACGTCTTCCTGCTTCTTTGCGCGGAGGAGGCGGATGGACTGTTCGCCGAGGACCCAGCGAATGGCGTCGGCGACGTTGCTTTTTCCAGAGCCATTCGGGCCCACGACGGAGGTGACGCCGCGGCCGAATTCGAACTGTGTGCGGTTCGCGAAGCTCTTGAAGCCCTGGACGGAAAGCTTTTTGAGGTACAACTGCTACACGTCCCCCCCGGTATCGAGGCGTTCGATCGCCTGGCGTGCCGCTTCCTGTTGCGCCTCGCGTTTGCTGGCGCCCGTCCCGCTGCCGATGGCGTTGCCGGCGATGCGGACCTCGACCGTGAAGCGGCGTGTCGTGCCCTCGGAGTCCTCCCCCACCGTCACATACTCTGGCGGTTCGTGCCAGCGGGCCTGGACGAGGTGTTGGAGGCTGGACTTGGGATCGATGCGGGCGCCGACTTCTCGGATCTCCTGAAGTTCGGGGCCCAGTTGGCGGAGGATGACGCTGCGGGCGGTGCGGTAGCCGTGGGAGCGGTAGACAGCGCCGACGATGGCTTCGAAGGCCCCGGCGAGGTTGCGTTCGCGGGCGCGGCCGCCGGCGGACTCTTCGCCGCGACCAAGGATCATGTGATCGCCGAGATCGAGGCGCAGGGCGGCGCGGGCGAGGGTGCTGCCGCGGACGATTTCGGCGCGCATGCGGGTGAGTTCGCCTTCGCCGGCGCCGGGGTAGAGGCGAAAGAGTTCGTGGCCGACGACCATGCCGAGGACCGCGTCGCCGAGGAATTCGAGGCGTTCGTTGGAGACGGCGTCGGCGTTGGATTCGTTGAGGTAGGAGGCATGCGTGAGCGCCTGTTCGAGCAGGTCGTCGTCGAGCGGCTTGATGCCAAGCCGTTGGACCAGGTCGTCGTACACGGGCGGAGGGGCCAGGGGCACTGAACCTCCAGACGCAG
The DNA here is from genome assembly GCA_036515015.1 of Tepidiformaceae bacterium. Lineage (GTDB taxonomy): Bacteria > Chloroflexota > Dehalococcoidia > Tepidiformales > Tepidiformaceae > DATBWD01. Next base: position 3,441 of record DATBWD010000014.1, on the reverse strand, counting down.
TTCCTGCGGGGGCCGGCGAGGAATTGCTAACTTTGCCTGATCATATCGACCAGAGGGGCCGTGTCAAGGATACGGTATGATTCATGAGATTCGGTAAAAGACTATGACAAGCCACGTACAAATCTGCGGGGTTTGCGGCGGGACGATCCCGCCCCACATGGAGGCCTTCTGCAACAACTGCGCGCGGCCATACCACCTGAACCAGCGCGTGGACATGCCGGGCGAGGACTGCGGGCAGGTGTGGATCAACGAGGAGCACCTTGCGCTGGAGTTCGCCTGCAACGAGTGTCTCAACCCGCAGCCACCGGCGGCGAACCTCGACGACATCCTCGACATGGCGGAGGCGGCGGCGTTCGTGCGCATGAGCGAGGAGGCGATTGCCGCTGCGGCCGAGGGGGGTATGATCCGCCATCGGCGGACATCGAGCGGGGTTTACCTGTTCCAGCGGGGGGACCTCGTCGGGTATCTCGAAGGGCGGCGATGAGTGGACTCATCTGCTGTGAGTGCAAACAACCGGCCGGGCGACGAAGCATGTTGATGTGCGCCGATTGCCGCCAGTGGTTCCACTACCCCGACGCGCGGATACACGAGGAAGGGGTTGCCTGCGGCGTGCACGAAATTGGATTCCGGAGCCTGCTGGGACGGGACGTGGTCCCGCTGTGTTTGCGTTGCGATGTGGCGTTCCGGCTCGCCTACGGTATCCCTTCGTGACGGCGAAGCGGCGGGCGCGACGAACCCGGGGCGCGGCGATGGCGACCCACCAGGCCCCGGTGCAGGGGCGGGCCGAGGGGCAGGTGCCGGCCCTGCCGCCCCAGCCGCAGTGGAAGTGGATGACGTTCCCGGTGTATTTCGCGGCGGCGCTGGCGTTGTTCGTTGGCGTGTACGCGGGCTACCTTGCGGCCTACCTGCAGTTCGAAGAAGACAACGGGTTGGCCGGGATGGTGGTGTTCATCATTTCGGCGATCTTCCTGGGGTTCGGGTTTTCGCGGCTGACGACGCGGTTCTTGATGAGCCGGCAGTGGATCAAGCCGCGGCCGCGGCGGCGGTAGGGGCGTGGCCGGCAGAGGGCGCAGACATCGCAGTCGCCCGCCTGGCGGCGAGGCGAGAACTCGTTGTGCCGGGGGCGAACGCTACCGTTCGGCAAGGGCCGCGAGTGTGGGCTTATCGCTGAGGCCCCACTTTGTTGTCGCTGCCCTCCGCAGCACATCCTTGAGTTCGCCTAATTCCGCCGCAGCGCCGATTGCACCGAGGTCGTAGAAGGGCTCCAGCCTCCCGAGCGTTGTGTCCGCGGCGTTTGTTTCCTCGACGTTCAGCCTCTCCACGAGTTCGATGAGAAACCGTAGCTCACCAGTATGGAGATATAGTGCGCCCACGATAGTTGGGTTCCCCATGAACGGCTCGATCACATCCTGCCTCGCCGCCGCGAACTCGAGGACTGCTACATCTACCTTCGCGCCCGTATACCACAGAGCGTAGGCGGCCTGGAAAAGGACGTAGTCCGACCGGTCCAAGCGCAGGAGAACGGGGACGATACGCTCCAGGCTGGAAACAAATTGGGAGTCTGCGAGCATTTCCACGCAATTACCGCGGTTCGTGTCGTCGCTATCAAGCAGTGCCGCTGCTTCCAGAATGGCCGCTGCCTCTGGTCGCAGGGAGGTCGACAACGCCTCGTAGGCGGTGCCTCGCTGAAGATCACTGCGATGCCGTGCGTTAGCGAGCACCAGCGTGAGCGCGTCGTCGTACTCGTGGAGTCTGAGGAGCCCAACCGCGGCTAAGGCCCTGTCTCGAAGCTGTAGAGCCCTTCCCAATTGGGCAACCGTACGGGCTACTTCAGCTCTATCCCATTCACGTACCAGTGACTCGCACCGCTCCCTGATCTCGGGAGTCCACAACTCGGGTATCAATGGCACGAGATCGAGCACGTCAAGGGCCGCCTGCTTAAGCAGTGCAGTCCGCGAACGGGACGACGACGGTTTCACCGGATCCTTGCTTGCCATCGGGAACCTCCAGGCGTTCGGTGCCTCCCTGTATCGCTAAGCGTTCGACAGTCCGGCCGCAGGAGCAACCGATCGTCGCTCGCCCAGGCCAGCAGGCCAATCGTGAATCCTTCGTCACGGGAGTTAGTGTACGGTTGACACGAAGTCGGGGTGTCTGGCAGAGTGGAAGGGTGAGTTAGTGTACTTGATACACTAAGTCCCTTCGCCCCGGAGGAGAGCCCATGACGCCAGCAGCAGCATCCCCGAGCCGTCTGAAGGACGAGGCCGAACTTCTCGCGCTTTACAGCGACCCGGACACCTGCCCGACGGACGTCCTGAAGCCGGTGCCGCTGGTCGATGAGCCGGCGTTCATCAGCTGGCAGCAGGACATCCCGCGGGCGTACCTGCAGGTCTCGCCGGAGGAACTGGACCGTCGCATCCGGGCGGCGCGGGCCTACCTCGGGAAGCGGCTGGTCATCCTCGGGCATCACTACCAGCGCGACGAAGTCATCCAGTATGCAGACTTCACGGGCGACAGCTTCAAGCTGGCCCAGCACGCGGCGCAGCAGGACGAGGCGGAGTATGTGCTGTTCTGCGGCGTGCACTTCATGGCGGAATCGGCGGACATCCTGACGAAGCCCGAGGTGCGGGTGATGCTTCCGAACATGGCGGCGGGGTGTTCGATGGCCGACATGGCCGACCCCGACGACGTGTACGCGGCGTGGGACGAGATCACGGAAGTCCTGGGGGATTCGGCGAAGGTTATCCCACTGACATACATGAACAGCGCCGCAAGCCTGAAGGCGTTCGTGGGCGAACGCGAGGGGCTGGTTTGCACTTCGAGCAACGCGCCGAAGACGTTCGAATACGCGTTCGAGCGGGGCGACAAGATCCTGTTCTTCCCGGACCAGCACCTCGGCCGGAACACGGGCTACCAGATGGGCATCCCGCTCGACGAGATGGTGCTCTGGAACTGGCGCGTGCCGGGCGGCGGGGTGAGCGAGGAGCAGCTTCGGAAGGCGAAGGTCATCCTCTGGCAGGGACATTGCAGCACGCACCAGCGGTTCACCGTGGAGCAGATCGAGAAGGCGCGGAAGGAAGATCCGGACGTGCGGATCATCGTGCACCCGGAGACGCGCTGGGAGGTCGGGCAGGCGGCGGACGACTTCGGTTCGACCGAGAAGATCATCAAGGTCGTGAGCGAGGCACCGGCCGGGACGAGCTGGGGCGTGGGGACGGAGATCAACCTCGTCAACCGGTTGGCGCAGCAGCACCCGGACAAGCGGATCTTCTGCCTGGACCCGGTGGTGTGCCCGTGCAGCACGATGTACCGGATTCACCCGGCCTACATGGCGTGGGTGCTCGAAGGGCTCGTGCAGGGGCACGTCATCAACGAGATCCGCGTGGACGACGAGACGCGGAAGTGGTCGCTGGTGGCGCTGGAGCGGATGCTGGCGATCAAGTA
>DATBWD010000013.1:0-8501 GCA_036515015.1 Tepidiformaceae bacterium | reverse complement strand
GCACATGCGCTGGTTCGACCGCTGGCTCAAGGACGCGGACAACGGGATCGACCGGGAAGCGCCCGTCCGGGTCTTCACCATGGGCGTCAACGCCTGGAGCGAGTTCTCAGACTGGCCGCCGCGCGAAGCAACGATGGCGTCATACTACCTCCACAGCAACGGGGGCGCGGCGACGGCGAGCGGCGACGGCGTTCTCTCCACGGAATCGCCGGGTGAAGAACGCCCCGACCATTTCGTGTATGACCCGTTGAATCCGTGCCCCACGGTCGGCGGGGCGCTCTTCCCCTATCCGCTCGATGTGCCCCCCGGGCAGTTCGAACAGTCCGCGGTCGAATCCAGGCCGGATGTCCTCTGTTACACGACGCCGCCGCTCGACCGCGAACTCGAAGTCACCGGGCCAGTGACGGTGCGGCTCTGGGCCGCCACCTCGGCGCCCGACACGGATTTCACTGCGAAGCTGGTCGATGTCCAGCCCGACGGCACGCCGCTCAACCTCTGCGACGGGATCATCCGGGCCCGGTACCATTCCGGCTTCGCGAGCCCGGAACGGCTGCTGCCCGGCCAGCCGGTCGAACTGGCTATCGACCTCGCCGGCACCTCGAACATCTTCAAGATCGGACACCGGGTGCGGCTGGAAATCAGCAGTTCGAACTTTCCGCGCTTCGACCGAAACACCAACACCGGTGCGGACATCGCGACGGACCGCGACCTCGCCATTGCGTTGAACACGGTATTCCACGATACATCCCGCCCAAGCCACCTCATCCTTCCCGTGGTGGAACGCGGTTGAGCGGGGAGGCACACGTCCGTGTCCGTGTGGTGCGCCCTGGCGGGCGCTTGCCCTACCGGGCTTCGGCGCAGGCGTCTGGCTTCGACCTGTACGCCTGCCTCGAAGATGGCGAGATCGCCCTGGGCCAGGCTCCCGTCGTCATCCCAACGGGCATTGCCCTCGAAGTCCCCCAGGGTTTCGATGCGCAGATTCGCCCGCGCAGCGGCCTTGCTCGCCTCGGCGTGCTGAGCACCTTCGGCACGCTCGATGCCGACTATCGGGGCGAACTCATGGTGACGATGTACACCGTCTCCCCCGGGATAGCCCACACGGTCCATCACGGGGATCGCATCGCTCAGCTCGTCATAGCCAGGCTAGCCGATGCCTGGTTCGAAGAAGTCGACGAACTTTCGGACACCGAGCGCGGGGCTGCGGGGCACGGCAGCACGGGCCGTTGAGCGTCCTTTTGGCGTTAAGGCGTCCGAATCTGTATTCTTTTCAGGTTACGTTCAGGAAGGATCAGCCCAGATGGCTTACGAACTCGATACGTTGACCCCCACGGAAGCCCGCACCGATATCCCGGATTTCGGCAGCGGTGATACCGTCCGTGTCCATGCGAAGGTGGTCGAAGGCGACAAGGAACGGATCCAGGTCTTCGAAGGCGTCGTCATCCGGAGGCGGATGAAGGGCCTCGCCTCGAACTTTACGGTGCGAAAGCTGGCGAGCGGCGTTGGCGTCGAGCGCACGTTCCCCATCAACAGCCCGCGCGTCGACAAGATCGAGGTCGTTCGGCGCGGCAAGGTCCGCCGAAAGAATCTCTACTATCTGCGCGGCCTGACGGGGAAGGCTGCTCGCATCAAGGAAAAGCGCTTCTAAACGCTAGCCACGCCAGGATCATCAGAGTGCCGCGAAGTTCCGCGGCACTCGTTTTGCGTCACTCCTCGATAGAAGCGATGAACGGGTAGAGGGGCTGACCGCCGTAGATGGTTTCCACCTCGGCGCCGGCGAACCGCGCCGTCACTGCCGAGCCGACGCGACGCGTCTCTTCCTCGCCCACTTCAGCCCCACCGAAGACGGTGATGATGCTCGCGTCATTGGCGCCAGCCCGTTCGAGGCCGCCAAGCAGCGCTTCCAGGAGCGATGCGGTCGCGAGCACGAGGCGACTGTCGACCATGGCGATCGCTTCGCCCTGGCGGACCTTTACGCCATCCGCCGTCCTGGCGGCCGCGGCGACCGTCACCTCGACAGTGCGGATCGATTGCATGGCGCGGTCCATCGCCTCCAGGTTGTGCTGCACCGTGGCATCCGACCGGAACGCGATTGCCGCGCCGACGCCCTGCGGCAGAGTTTTGGATGGGGCGACGTGAAGCGTGCAGTGTGTCAACCGCCGCGCCTGCTCCGCCGCGAGGATCACATTCCTGTGGTTCGGCAGCACGATGACGTCGCGTGTCCCCATGGCGTCCGCCGCTGATGCGATCTCCCGTGCCGGCGGCTTCTCGACTTCGCCCAGGTCCGAGACGTGAGCGCCCAGGCCGCGGAACACCGCGTCGAATCCGCTTCCCCGGCTCATGGCGAGAACCGCGACCTGTGACGTTGCGCCGCTCCCGGTGTTCGTGAAGCGGAGGTGCTGTGCCGACATGTCTTCGACCTTGGCCCGCGACACTCGCCCGAACGCCTCGGCAGCCTCCAACAGTTGCTGGGGCTCGTCTGTGTGGACGTGGACGTGAACCATGTTCTGGTCACCGACGACAACGACTGACCGGTTCCCCCCCGCCCCCGCGAGTGCCCTCATCCTGTTGGTGTCTATCCCACTCGAGACCGCCTCGACGATGAACTCCGTGCAGAAGCCGAAGGCTTCGCCCGCATGGCCGGCCTGCGCCGCGATGGGTCTCGAAGGAAGTGCCGGCTGTGGAGCGACGGCGCCTGTGATCGCCGCCAGCAGCCCGCGCAGGATCACGCAGATCCCTTCACCACCGGCGTCGGGTACCTGCGCTTCTCGCAGTTCTGGCAACTGGTTGATAGTCTCCGCTTCCGCCTCTTCGGCCGAACGGATGGCGGCAGCGAGGACGCCGGCGCACGGCTGCCCGTTGCCCTCGCCCTGCATGCCCTGGGCCGACGCGGCTGCGCCACTCGCAGCGGCTCGCAGCACCGTCAGCATGGTCCCCTCCTGTGGCTTGCTGACCGCCGCATAGGCCTCGGTCGCTGCTTCGCTGAGGCCCCGCACAAGTGCCGCGGCGTCGAAACCGTCGACCACGCCCGTGCCTTCGGCGAACCCACGTAACGCCTGGGAGAGGATGACGCCGGAATTGCCGCGTGCGCCGTAGAGTGCTCCGCGGGCGAGCGCCTGGAGCACCTCCGCGACCTCGGGCTCCTCGCCGAGGACGAGGGTACTGTCGACTGCTTCGCGGAAAGTGCCGGACATGTTCGCGCCCGTGTCGCCGTCGGGGACCGGGTAGACGTTGATGGCGTCGATTGCCCGCGCGACATCGCGGAGATGGTTCGAGGTCGCGATCAGCGCGTCCCGAAGTTCGGAGCCGGTTAGCAAGCTGTCTGCGACGGAGTGAGTCACTGCGTTATGTGGCCAGACGAAACTGGTTTTGCCCAATTTCGGGCACGTGCTACCATGAATGTTCCGATCCTCTCACAGAAGGAAACAAGACGCATGGCAAGCGGCGCCTGCGATGTCTGCGGCAAAACCACCATGTTTGGGCGGCATATTCGCCACAAGCACGGTGGACGCTGGGAACGCAAAGCAACGAAGAAGAGCCGGACGTTCAAGCCGAACGTCGGCAAGCAGCGCGTGTTCGTGGATGGCTCCTGGTATCGCCTGAACATCTGCACGCGGTGTCTCCGTACCGTCACGAAGAGCGCGTAGCGGTTCGACCGATTTCGACGTGAGGCCCGGCCGTCATGGCCGGGCTTTTCGCTTGCCCTCACGGCGCGGCGGACTGTTCCGCCTGCACTCCTTCGCGGATCTCGATCGGCTCTTTTGTGGCCACGCCTCTCGTGAGGACGAGGAAGAGGAACATCCCCGCAAACATCGCGAGCCCGCCGAACACGAACGCGGCGGACAACTCGAACTGGTCGACCAGCACGCCCCCGGCAATGGACCCGATGAGGATTCCCGCGCCGTTCGCAGCCGAGCCAAGGCCCAGCACCGTCCCCATCCCGACCCGCCGCCCGCTGACAACCTGCATTGCGCTTGCCGCGACCATCGAGATAGACCCCGACGCGCCCATAAGGGCCAGCGCCAGGACCGCGAACCAGTAGGCGTTCGCATAGCCGAGGACGAACAGGAAGACGGCGTTGCCGGCCAGCCCCAATGCCACAAGCAGCCGCCGATCGTAACGATCGGCCATGCGACCGAAGAGCGGCTGGGCGACGCCGGCGGTGAGATCCTGGGTCGCGAACGCGATACCAATCAGGATCGGCCCGGTACCGAGCTCGTTCTCGAGCCGGAGCGCGAGGAAGCTGAAGGCGGCCCCGAACGACAGCGCGATGAGCCCCATCTGCACGGTGAGAGCGACCACGAGACGGTCCTTGAGTGCCACGCCGAAGCTGGCCGGCGGCGTCCGGTCCACCTCGACCTCGTGCCGCGATCGCTGGCCGTGGCGGGGGAGCCACACAGCGGTGATGAAAGCCGACGACGCCATCAGCGTTGCCATCGCCATGAATACCGAGTCGAAGCCGAACACCGTCCGAAACACGCCCGCGATGAGCGGCCCGGTCCCGAAGCCGATGATGTCTGCCGTCGCGAACACCCCGAACCAGCGTCCCTCCTGGCCCTTAGGGGTCAGGTCGCCGACGTAGGCGCGAGCCACCGAGAAGATGAGGCTCGTGCCCAACCCGCTGAAGGCCCGGAAGGCGATCACCTGGTAAAAGCTGCCGGCTGTCAGGTAGCCCAGGGCCGCGATGAAGTAAATCAACAGCCCCGCGACGATGAATGGCTTCCGCCCATATCGGTCCGAGAGCCGGCCGGCGAACGCGCCGACGATGGTCTGGACGATGGCGAAGACCGAGAAAGTGAGTCCGAGCCAGACTCCGCTCGCACCAAGTTCTTTGGCGTAGACAGGCAGCAGCGGGCTGACCATGGAGATACCCATGGTCGCCACGAACACAGCGATATAGAGCGAGACGAACGAGCGAGAAAGCACTCATCGAAGGCTATCGCAGAACCGGCCATCGTTCTTTCGCATGGGAATGGCCGGTTCCACGGCAGGTGTTACACTCCAGACACGCGACGAACCCGCCCCGCCTATGAAGATTTTCGACGTCCACATCCACTTCCCGCGGAACTGGGAGAAACCCGACGAAGACCCCGCACCGATGCTCGACCGCCTGGCGCAGTTTGCCTCCGCTGCCGGGATAACGAAGGGCTGCCTCCTGACCGGCGGCCGGTTCGGACCGAGCTATGAGCGCGGGATGGAACTCGCCGAGAAACACCTCGACCTGTTCATCCCGGTCGCGGTCATCGACCCCGAGGACATCGACGCCGACGGCGTACAACGGCTCTACAACATGGGGTACCGGGGCCTGAAACTAATCGGCGTCCAGCGCCCCTACGACGAGCCGGACTACCTCCCCACCTACCAGAAGGCCCAGGACCTCGCGATGCCGATCCTGTTCCACCTTGGCGTCATTGGTGGTGGGCTCGACTACTCGATCACGCACCCGCGGCGCGACGCCGCCGCAGCTCAGATGTACCAGCGCATGCTCGCCATGCAGGACAGGATGCCCCCCCGGAACGTTTCCTCACTGCGAATGAACCCTCAACACCTCGACACGATCGCCAACCGGTTCCCGCGCCTGAAGATCATTGGCGCCCATATTGGGAACCAGGGCAACTACGAGTACTCGGCCTCCGTTGCCCGCTGGCGCCACAACGTCTGGTTCGACATGAGCGGAGGCGAAACCATCGAACGGCATGCCCTCGAGCGCAAACTCATTGGCGGCGAGTTCGGAATAGAGAAACTTGTCTTCGGAAGCGACTGCGGCATGGAGGAGATCCGCGCGCATATCGACCGCTTTGAGGCGATCTACGACGTCCTCGAACTGAGCGACGATGCCCGTGAGCGCCTCTGGTGGCGAAACGGGGCAGAGATCTACGGCCTGGAACCGCCGACGTTCGCAGGAGAATAGCCTGGCAGCCCGAGTACAGTCGCAGCCATTTGAGACCGGCGCCGTCGGAAGGGTTGTCGTACTTGCCGCGATTGTTGCCATCGGCCTGGTCGCGTACCTTGGGGTGCGTCCCTCTCAGCCCTGGATCCTCTGGTTGACGGTCGCGCTCACTGCCCTCGCAGTCGACGGCATCGTTCGGAGCAACCCGCGCTGGGGCGACCACGGCCCCCTCGCCTCTTTCGTGTACCTCGTCCTCCCCGCCCTGGCTGTGGTTGCCCTTGGCCTGTTCATCCAGGAGGCTCTCACCGGTCATGTGCGGCCCATTACAGCGGTCGGCGGCGCTGTCGCCGTCGGGCTTGTCGCCTATGGCGAATACCACACCGTGGACTTCGGGTCGCGGCTCTACGGCTATATGCGCCTGGTCCTCGCCATTGCGACGTACCTGACCGCGTTTGCGATCTACACGGTCGTCTTCAGCCGGGACCTCGAACTGGTATCCGGAGCCATTGTCGTCGGGCTGGTGACGCTCTTGCTCTCCATGGAACTGCTGCGCGAAAGCCGTCTCCTTGGGCCGAGTTCACTTCTTATCGGCCTCGCGATTGGCGTCTCGCTGGCGGAACTGCGGCTCGTCCTCTACTACTTCCCGCTCGACAGCCTTCTCGCTGGTGCGCTCCTCATCATCGGGTTCTACCTCGCGACCGGCCTCGTCCATCACCTGCTGGACCATGATCTCGAGTGGAGCACCACCGCTGAGTACGTGCTCGTCGCGGCGGTTGGGACCGCGGCCGTCGTCATCACCCGGGTGTTCGTTTAGAGGGCGCGATGCCGAAGCTCACCATCTGCTCGTGGAACGTGAACGGCCTCCGGGCGGCGGTGCGCACAGCGGACTTCCAGGGTTGGCTCGCGGGCACCTCGCCGGATATCGCGGGGCTCCAGGAGGTGAAGGCGCTCCCGGAACAGGTCGAGGCCGCGCTCTGGGAGCAACACGGGTACGCCTGTCACTGGCACTCCGCCGAGCGCGCGGGCTACAGCGGCGCTCTCTTGCTCACGAAGATGAGCCCGCAGGCGGTCAGGACCGGAATCGGCATCGATGACTTCGACCGGGAGGGGCGCATGATCGAGGCCGACTTCCCGTGGTTCACGCTCATTACCTGCTATTTCCCCAACGCCGGGAACAAGGCCGTCCGCCTCGACTTCAAGTTGCACTTCTATTCGGTCTTCTTGGAGCACATCAAGGCGCTGAGGGCAGCCGGGCGACCGGTCATTTTCATGGGAGACCTCAATGTCGCCCACACGGAGCACGACGTTGCCCGGCCGCAGGAAGCGCTGAAAGGCACCGGTTTCCTCCCCGTCGAACGCGAATGGCTCGACCGATTCCACGAGGCGGGCTTCGTCGACACCTTCCGGCGACTGAATCCCGATGCCCGGGACGCGTATTCGTACTGGGATGCCTGGCGCGAACGCCGGGCCCGCAACGTCGGCTGGCGCATTGATTACGTGTTCGTCAGCGAGGACCTGCTGCCCGCGGTGAAGCACGCGTTCATCCAGGCCGACGTGATGGGTTCGGACCATTGCCCCGTCGGGATTGAACTCGAAGTCCCGGACTGAGCCGGCCGGCGCTCGTTCGTTCACTGCAACCTTCGGCTCGGGCCGCGTTACCTGCGCGGGATAGTTCGAGGCATACAGTCAGGGTGAACCTCAAGGAGGAGGCGAACCCATGACAACCTCACCGACGCTCATCCTGGCCTACGTCGACGACCAGGGCCGCTATTCCTACGTTGCCGACGCCGCCGCCAGGATGGCTTCGACAGCGACTGCCCGGCTCATCTTTTATGCGCCCGGGGTTTCGGGTGGCCGGCGGGCCGGGCAACAGGCCGGCGCCCATCACCCGGGTTACCTCGAATTGGAAGACCTTTCCGAGGCTGGTCTCGGGCAACTGGCGAGCGAGGTTCGCCAGGCACGGGACTCCGGCGTCCAGGCCTTCGCCTGGGTCCCGGAAAGCGATGACGTGACGGAGCTTGCCGAATATGCGGCCCAGCAGGGCGCGGACATGATTATGCTCCCCGCGGAAAAAGGCGAGGCCGGCTTCCTCGAGCGACTCTTTGGGCATTCGTTCCAGGAGAACCTCGAACAGGCGGGCCGCCAGGTCGCGCTCGTGGGGGAGGACGGCTCGATCGATTACCCGCAGCACGAGGAGGCGCACCAGGAAGGCGCCGAGTCCACCGAGGCCGCGCGCAAGGACGCCCGCCAGTAGCCGGGAGGGGAAGTAGTTGGATCCACGCAACCTCTGGTACAAGCGGGGCGTTATCTACTGTGTCGACGTCGAGACGTTCCTCGACGGCAATGGAGACGGAATCGGCGACTTTCCCGGCCTGACATCGAGGCTCGACTACATCGCGGGGCTGGGTGTGACCGCTGTCTGGCTGCTGCCGTTCTATCCGTCCCCGAACCGCGACAACGGCTACGACATCACTGACTACTACAGCGTCGATCCGCGCCTGGGCTCCCTTGGCGACTTCGTCGAGTTCGAATATCACGCGCGCCAGCGCGGAATCCGGGTCATCGTCGACCTCGTTATCAACCACACGTCCGATCAGCACCCGTGGTTCCAGGC
>DATBWD010000012.1:0-4146 GCA_036515015.1 Tepidiformaceae bacterium | reverse complement strand
TCTTCATCCGCAAGGCGATTGGCTGGGTGCTGCGCGAGGCGAGCAAGAAGCGCCCGCAGCTCGTCTATGAATGGCTCGAGCCGCGCACCGGCCGGATTTCGGGGGTCACGCTGCGCGAGGCCATCCGCTACCTGCCCGAGGCGCAGCGCGAAGAACTGCTGGCCGTCTACCGGGCCTGATCGGGCGGTTCGGGGGGATCCACGGCGTGGCGCGGCTCGTCGGTCCGGTCGGTGCTGGCAATCTCGTCCTCGCCGTGGGTGTAGGTGGCGATGCCGGGGTCGAGGTTGATGTTGCGGCGCGTGCGCCCCTCGCGCGGCCCGGCGCGCAGGAGCATGGCGATAGCCAGGCCGGCGATGACCACCAGCAGTACCAGCGCAAGGACAAACCAGATGCTCACGGATCTACCTCCCTCTCAGCAGCATCGGTGGTGGGGACTCTCGGGAGCATAAGGAAGTGGTGGGCTCCACGTTGCAACCGGCTGGTATACGCCCGGACGATTACTGCTATTCATAGCGTTGCGGAGACGCCCTGTTGACATGGCTGGTTACGAATCGTAAGGTAATTACTGACGGTAGCTTAGCTACATACAAAACGTAAGGGAGACCCACACCACCATGACCTGGCAAATTGACCCCACCCACAGCGCCATCGAATTCAGCGGCAAGCACATGCTCGTCTCGACCGTGAAGGGCAAGTTCGGCACCTTCACCGTCGACGCCACCATCAACGAAGACGACCTCCCGGCCTCGGCCGCGGTCATCACCATCGACGTCGCCTCGCTCGACAGCGGCGTGGAGCAGCGCGACGGCCACCTCCGCTCGGCCGATTTCTTCGACGTCGAGACCTATCCGACGATCACGTTCGTTTCCAAGAAGATCGAGCGCAACGGCGGGGATGACTACAAGATCGTCGGCGACCTCACCATCCGCGACGTCACCCGCGAAGTGGTGCTCGATGCGGAACTCGCGGGCCCGATGGAGAGCCCCTTCGGCGGGCGCGTCATCGGTTTGACGGCCGAGGGCAAGATCAACCGCAAGGACTGGGGCCTGACGTGGAACGTGCCCCTGGGCAGCACCGGCGTCCTCGTCGGCGAGCAGATCAAGATCGCCATCTCGGCGGAACTGGTGAACCAGAACAACTAAGGCGACAGCCTCCCTCCTCACGCAAAGCGCGGGCCAATGCTCACCGGCCCGCGCTTTGTGGCGTCTCGGGAGTGGCGCGTCAGCGATGGCCGCGCACCGCCCAGGCCCGGGCCGTCATCGAGATTGAGCCGTCACTCGTGGCCGGAAGCGTCTCCCGGAGATGTTCCCGAAGGGCCGATTGCCGGCCGGCATCGAGACCAGCAACGTAGGCCGGCGCGGACCCCTGCCCCCCAAGGAACGGCAACCAGAAATCGTCGAAGTCGCGGAAGCGTGTCTCGATGTCTATCGCCATCACCTCGATTCGCTCCAACCTGGCCGCTTCGAACAGCTCCTCGAGCGGCCCCGGTGCGCAGAGCGGGAAGCGTTGCCCCTGGTCGAGAGATTCGGCCGCGGAGTCGAGAGCGGTGGCGGCGTCCCAGAACCGGCGCAAGAACTCCATCCCGCCCGCATAGTCCCACAGGTAGGCAGCGATCTCGCCCCCGGCGGTTAGCGCGCGGCGCATCTCTACCACGGCCGCCAGCGGATCCGGGACGAAGTTGAGGACGAGTCCCGAGACGGCGACGTCGAACGCCCCATCGTCCACGGGAAGCGCGGCCGCATCGCCAACTTCGAACGCCGCCCGGCCGTCGCGAATTTCCGCGCGCGCGAATGCGACGTAGTCGGCCGCCCGGTCGACCCCGAGCACATGCACGGGCGACGCCGTATCGAGGATCGCGCCGGTGAGCGCGCCCGTACCGCAGCCGACATCGAGCCAGCGCAACCCGCCGGGAAGGCCAAGCCACGCCAGGAACCGCGGTGCGACCATGCGGCTCCAGCGGCCAACGTACGGCTCGTAGCGAGCGGCTGAACTCCAGGACTCCATGCGGCCTCCGTCCAGTGGCTTGCGCTACCGCCGGACGGCCACGACCTCGAGGTACGTCGCCGGGATGACGACCGTGCCATCGTCGGCGCGGTTGAACTCGTCGATCAGGGCGCGGATCTCGGTGGCGAGGCTTTCCTGGCCGCCCGCGTCGAGCGATTCGAACGTGTTCTTCGTCGGGCCGAAGTACGTCCGCATGAAGTCGACGTAGAAGTCGGGCGAGGGGTAGTGGAAGGTGAAGACCTGGCGGTTCGCGGTCAGCTTGCTGATGCCGTCGCCGCAGAGTTCGCGCAGGCGCTCCTCGGTGCCCCACTGCGAGGGCGGCCGGACGCCGGGCGGTGGCGGCGCGTGCTTGCCGGACACCATGAACAGCCGGCCGACGTAACTGTCGGGCGTCCAGTTGGCCATCGCGATGCGGCCGCCCGGGCGGGTCACGCGAAGGAGCTCGGCGGCAGCCTTCTCCTGGTTGGGGGCGAACATGCACCCGAACGTGGAGAGCACGACATCGAACGAAGCGTCGGGGAAGGGCAGGTCTTCGGCGTCGCCCACCTGGAATTCAGCCGTAAGCAGTTCGGCTTCGGTGCGCTTCCGGGCCTGTTCGAGCAGTGCCGGCACGTAGTCGACGCCCGTCACGAGGGCGAATCGGCGGGCGGCGGCGAGGGCGGTGTTGCCGCTGCCGGTGGCGACATCGAGCACGCGTTCGCCGCTGCGGACGTCGGCCGCCTCGCAGAGGCGTTCGCTGATGAGGACGATGGCGTTGCCGACCTGGGCGAAGTTGCCCATGGACCAGACCTGGCGCTGGCGTTCCTTGACGGCGAGGAGATCGGGTGTGGCAGTCATGATCATTTCCTGTCGTATTGGATTAGGAGGCAGAGCGTGGACCCCCGCGCTCCTGAGGCGACGATCCTAGCGGGTGGCCGGGCGGATGGGTATGGGCTTTAGGGCGATTGCCCGGGCGATCAATCGATTTCGTGCTGTTACGACGCTGAAACTGTTCCCGCAAAGCGAAGCGTCATCCGTGCAAGCGGGCAGCGCGCACAGTGGATGTATGCCCGGTCAGTTCGGCCGGCGGAAAGAGGTGACGAACTCATGCGATTAACCGAGATCAAGGATTGCGAGGTTTACTCCTCGGACGGCGAGAAAATCGGCAAGGTCGACGAGATCTTCGTCGATGACGAGACCAGCGAGCCCGAATGGGTGACGCTCGGCACCGGCGTATTCGGCGCAAGCAAGCGCTTCGTCCCGCTCGATGGGGCGAGCATGACCGGCGCCGGGATGCGCGTACCGTTCACGAAGGACTACGTGAAGGATGCCCCGGAAGTGGATGTCGATGAGGGCTACCTCGACGACACCGCGGAGATGCAGCTCTACGAGTACTACGGGCTGCGGCGTGGCTTCGCGGAGCAGGAGATGCGCCGCCCAACGAGCTTCGAGAGTGGGACGACGACCAGCGACGAGGTAGCCCGCCGCCGCTACCGGAGGTGGGTCGACTAAGACGCCGACGGCCTCTGAGCGACATCGTCCACGCGGGCGGTAGCGAGTGATTCGCTGCCGCCCGTTGCTTTGCCGAATCTGGGGATCGATGTCATCCTCTCCCCGTGCCCAATTCGAAAGCTCAGATCGACCGGCTGGGTGAGCGGTTAAGACACGAAGACCACCTGGAAGAGGCAGACCGCGAGCTGTACGAAAGCTACCGGCAGGAGCATGAACCGGTCCTGAGGAAAGTCCAGGCCAGCATTATTGACCACCTTGGGATGGAGCCCTCTGCTCGGCTCAAAACGCTCGAATCGGCCAGATCGAAGCTACAGAGGCAATCGATTCGGCTTAGCCAGATGAGTGACGTGGCCGGCGCGAGGCTGGTGGTCCCCCCGATCTGAATGCACAAGAGGAAATATTGGGGCAACTGGTGCAGCTGTTTCCGGGTGCGCGATTGGTCGACCACCGCAATCGCCCGCAATTCGGCTATCGCGCGGTACACCTAATCGTCCACGACGAGACCGGGCGGCAAGTTGAGATTCAGCTTAGGACTACCTTTCAGAACGCTTGGGCGAATGTGTCAGAAAGCGCCGCCAACGCCATCGACGTAGCCCTGAAGTATGGAGGAGGGCCCGCCAAGGTCAGGCGATTTCTGACAGACGCCTCAGA
>DATBWD010000011.1:0-3376 GCA_036515015.1 Tepidiformaceae bacterium | reverse complement strand
GGTCGCAGGTCATGTGGTAGATAGCCGGGTCGGGCTTGCGGAGACCGACGATGGAGGATTCGACGACGACATCGAAGAGGCCCTGGATGTCGAGGCCGGAAGTGCGGCGGACTGCGGGTTCGTCGCGGGCGACGTTGTTGGTGATGCTGCCCAACTTGACCTGGCCGCGGAGGTGTTCCACGACGGCTATCATCTCGGGGCGCGGTTCAAACCCCTGGAAGAACCACTGCATGAATGCAGCGCCGGTGATGTTACAGCCGGCATCCTTCATGAAGGTGTCGAATTCGGCGGCGAAATCCTCGGGCCGCAATTCGCTCCGTTCGAAACGCGACCAGGGGCCGTCGTGGGGGGCGAAGATGGCCCAGCGCACCTCATCGCTGATGTGATTTTCGGAGCAGAAGTTCTTGATGCGGGTGACGGGGGAGACGGTGAGCACTCCCCCGATATCGAAGATGGCGGCGCGAATTTGTGACATGTGTTCGAGTATAGCGGGACGCCGTCAGTCGACCCCGAGTTCCCTCCGGACGAGGTTGGCGAGGTCGGCGGCGGGGCCTTCGCCCTGGAGCGCGGGCTGCATCTTGTTGAGGGTCATGGCGAAGGAGAGGCCCACTTCGGGGTCGGCGAAGGCAATGGAGCCACCGGCGCCAGCGTGGCCGAACGCAGTCTGGCGGGGGCCGGTGGCACCGACGTAGGCGCCCATGGGGGTGTTGATGGCACCACCCATGAAGAAGCCGATGCCCTTGCGCATGGGCATGATCAACACGCGGTCGGGTTCGGCGGTCATGATGCGCTGCATCTGCGGGATGCGTTCCGGCGAGACGAGGCGGACGCCATCGATTTCCCCGCCGTTCGCGAGGGCTCCGTACATCCTGGCGAGGGCGCGGGCGGTGAAGTGGCCGTTGGCCGAGGGCAGGCAGGCCTGGCGGATGCGCATGTCGTTGAAGGTGAACTCCATATCGGGCGGCATGGCTTTGAACCAGTCGTGGTCGGGCGGGATGGGGAAGGGCGTGGCGGCAGAGCGGTCGCTTTGCGATTCGAGTGTGGCGAGGCGGTCTTCGACGCCCTGCGGTATGCCGACGTACATCTCGCCTGTGACGCCGAGGGGACGGGCGATTTCTTCCTGGATGACGTCCTTGATGTGGCGGCCGGAGGCGTGCTGGACGATGCCGCCGACGACCCAGGCGTAGGTGAGGGCGTGGTAGCCGGTTGCGGTGCCGGGTTCCCAGGCGGGTTCACCCTCGGCGATGTAGCGGAGGCCGCCTTCCCAGTCGCAGACGAAGTCGGCGGTGAGGGGGCGGGGGAGGTAGTGGAGGCCGGCCTGGTGGCTCATGGCCTGGGCAACGGTGATGTTGCCTTTGCCCTTCGCGGCGAATTCGGGCCAGTACTTCGCGACTGGCGCGTCGTAGTCGATGATGCCCCGGTCGGCGAGGATGTGGAGGGCGGTGGCGGCGACTCCCTTGGTGGTGGAGAAGCTGGAAAAGAGGGTATCGGGCTGGACGGGGCGTGGGTCGTCGGGGCCCATGACGCCGGCCCAGGCATCGACGATGCGTTCGCCGTCTTTGTACGCGCAGACCTGGACGCCGCGGTGGATGCCTTCGGCTACCTGGCGGTCGATGAGTTGCTGGACGGCCTGGTTCACGCTGGACTGGACTGTGGTCAAAGCTGGTGCTCCCGAGTTACTGCTGGGCAGAGTATACGTGGCGGCGGGGCGACTGCCGAACGCGGTTCGCAAAGTGTGTGAAGACTGGATAAATGCGTGCGCGGGCGGTTACCGGCTGGTAATGTGCGCCGGAAGCGTCCGCACCTCCGACGAAAGGCGACCCCGCAAATGACGCTCAGACTGGCTGTGCCCGGCCTCTTCGCCGCCGCGCTATTCCTCGGTGCTTGCGGTGGCGGTTCGAGTGAGACGGACGACGACACGCCGACTGTGGATTCGTCGACGCCCGAAGCCACCGCGACTGCGACGACCGCCCCACCGACTCCGACGCCCTCCGCACTTTCAGAGGCGGACCTGCGGCCGCTCCTCGTTACGGCCGAGGACATTGGCGAAGGCTGGTATGAGTCGCCGCCGACTGAGGAAGACGAGGGTGACTTCTGCGGCGTGGCCGGGGCCGAACATGAAGCTCTGCAGGGCTACGCCACCAGCGTAGAGACGACCTTCGCGCTCTCGGAATCCGGTCCCTGGGTGATCCACAGACTCCTGAGCTACGGCGATAGCGACGCAAGGGGTGCGTTTGCTCGCTATGCCGAAGTCCTCGGCTCGTGCGACGACTGGACAGAGACGGACCCAGACGGGACGGTCTGGAACTGGAATGTCCGGGAGTACTTCGAAGCGAAGTTTCCCCAGGAAAGCCGCTACCTGCAGATGGACGGCTCCATGGATGGGGAACCGGCCGTATGGGTGGACGTGGTCTTCTGGCGACGAGACTCGGTTGTAAGCATGGTCTGGTATACGGAGTTGCTCGGGGTGGACGTCGGTGACTGGCGCTGGCCAGACAACCTGTACGACACGCTCGAAGCGCGGGTGCGTGCGCGGGTGGAGTAACAGCGGCAATCAATGGCAGCGAGGCGCGCTTGCAGGGGCACACGATTCCAAGACCCGTGTGGCATCGCATCCGAGCTGCTCGCCGCGAGAGTGGCTGAGAGAAAGCGAGTGGGGCTTGTGTGTGGGGAAAGTGACAGGTCAGGGGAGCGGGGGATGGCGGTCTGAAGTGGGCCGGGAACCGGGCCGATGTAGTATAGCAAGCGAACGTCCCGAATTTCCCGCGTGATCGTCTGGTAGCGCCCTCCGACGATGCGAGCGGGGCGCGTTGACGCGCTCCACCACTCGAGGAAGGTGCCGAACGATGAAGCTCCGTCTGCTACCCGTAGTCTCTCTCGCCGTGGCGGCCGCGCTGCTGGCTGCCGGTTGCAGCGCGAACAGGGTCGAACGCCCGCCGGCGCACCCGGCCACTTCCACGCCTTCGGGCGGGGCCACAACGAGCGACTCGGACGACGCTGCCGTCGCGACCCCGACGGAGGCAGCCGGGTTGCTGGAGGCGGAATTGCTCTCGGCGCTGCTGACGACGGAGGACCTGGGCGATGGCTGGACGCGGGTGAACCTCGACAGCACGACGAAGGGGTCTCTCCCGAGCACGACGGGCGAGGCCGGGTACTGCGGGCAGGCGGCGGCGGAGGTGGAGGCGCTGGACGGCTACATCGCAGCCGCCTGGACAGCCTACGAACGCACCGACGGCGGGATAGAGGCGCGGCAACAACTGGTCAGCTACACCGAGGAAGACGCGACGCCGGCGTTTGCCCGCTTTGCGGAGTTCCTCCGCTCATGCAAGGAGTGGACCCAGGCCGGGCCGTCTGGTAGCACGTGGAAGTGGACGGT
>DATBWD010000010.1:0-3347 GCA_036515015.1 Tepidiformaceae bacterium | reverse complement strand
TGGGACCGATAACCTCGGCCGCGACATCTTCAGCCGGGTCGTCTATGGGGCGCGGGTCTCGATGACCATCGGCTTCGTGGCCGTCCTGCTTTCGACGATCATTTCGGTCGGCATCGGTGTCCTCAGCGGGTACTTCGGCGGCTACGTCGACATGTTGACCCAGCGGCTCATCGACGCGTTCATCGCATTCCCGGGGCTCGTGCTCATCATCGCCATCGGCGCCATCTTCGTGGAGACCGAAATCCCCGGCCTCCCCAAGAGCGGCGTCTTCCAGACCACGAACGTCATCCTGGCATTGACGATCGGGTTCCTGCTGGGGGTGGGATCGTCGCGGATCATCCGCAGTGCAACGTTGAGCGTGACGAGCACCGCCTACATCGAGGCCACGAAAGCCACGGGCGCGACGAACACCCGCATCCTCCTGTGGCACGTGCTCCCGAACGTCATGGCACCGGCCATCACGCTCGCGACGCTCGGCCTGGGCACGGCGATCCTGCTCGAATCGTCACTTAGCTTCCTCGGCCTTGGGGTTTCGCCGGACACGGCGACCTGGGGCGGGATGCTCAACCGCGAGGCGCGTACGCACATGACCCGCAACGCCTGGATCGCGCTGGCGCCCGGCGTCACGCTCAGCCTGGCGATCTTCGCGTTCAACATGCTCGGCGACGCGCTGCGCGACCTGCTCGACCCACGCCTGCGCTCGGGCTAGGGACGACACAGGGTCCCGGCATATCACGGCCCCCTTCCCGAATCTTTGGCAGGGGGCCGAATTGCGTTCATAATCGCCCGAGATCCATGAGAGGCAGCGTATGCCGTCGTTCGATTCCAACGGTGTAAAGATCAACTACCTGGTCGAGGGCACGGGGCGGCCCATCGTGCTGGTGCACGGCTTCGCCAGCAACCTCCACGGGAACTGGCGCGCGCCGGGAGTGGTGGCTGCCCTTGTCGCCGACGGGCGCCAGGTGGTCGCGCTCGACTGCCGGGGCCACGGCCGGAGCGATACGCCGCACGATCCGGAGGCGTATGCCGGGACGAAGATGGCCGATGACGTCATCGCGTTGATGGACCACCTCGGCCTCGAACAGGCCGACCTCATGGGCTATTCGATGGGCGGGTTCATCAGCTCGAGCCTGTTGACGGAGCACCCCGAACGCTTCCGCTCGGTCATCCTCGCCGGGATAGGCGATGCCGTGCTTTCGGGCGGGCCACGACGCGCGGGTTTGGCCGACGCAATGGCCGCCGACGACCCATCGGCCGTGAGCGACCCGGTGGCGAAGTCGTTCCGGGAGTTCGCCGAACGCAGCGGGAACGACCTCGAAGCACTGGCCGCGATGCAGCGGGCGGGACGCGTCCCACTAGACGCGGCGAAACTGGCCGATGTTTCGATACCGGTCATGGTGCTGGTGGGCGAAGGCGATACGCTCGCCGGCTCGGCGGAGAAACTGGCCGCCGCCATCCCCGGCGCGAAGTACGCACGCGTCCCGGGGGACCACCTCGGCGTCTTCGCCTATCCCGACTACACCCGGGCGGTGCTCGACTTCCTGCGTGAGGCCGCCCCGGTGACGGCCGCCTGAGAACCGGCTATCCGGACGCCTGCCCGTCCTTGAGTGTGGCGAGTTCGGCTTCGAGTTCGCGAAGGCGGCGGCGAGTGGTGCGGTCCTGTTCGAAGCGCGCCGTGATGTCGCGGGCGTGGGCGAGTGCGCCGATGACCGCCCCGCTCCCGTCGTGGACGATGGCGAAGCTCAGTTCGACGTAGAACGTTTCGCCGCCGGCCCTGTTCGCCTTGGTCGGGAGGGCCCTGCCGCGATACTTGGTGTCGCCGGCTTCCAGGGCGCGGTCGAAGCCCTTCCAGTGGGCGTCGCGGAACGCCTCGGGGATGATGATGTCGAGGCTCTGGCCGATTGCTTCGCCGGCCGGGTAGCCGAACATGGCCTCGGCAGCGGCATTCCACGTTTGAATCATGCCATCGGTGCCGGCGAAGACGACGGCATCGGGCGCCTGTTCGAGCAAAAGTTCGGCGAGAGCGGTGCGTTCTACGGTCATGTGTCCCCCTTCGCGCCGTGGTGGCAGTCTCGCCAGCTTACCGACCCCGGCCGGGGCCTGCCACGGCATGAATTTCGACCCGGTCGAAAATTCCGGTACGGCGTCCGCTATGATGCGCCGAGGGGGTACGGCATATGACTACAATCCTCGACCCAACCGACGAACGCGTCCCGATTGCGCGGACGCTGGCGGCGCGGCCGGAGCAGATTAGCGGGCGGGTGGCGCTGCTCGATATTTCGAAGCCGCGCGGCAACGTGCTCATCGACCGCCTCGAAGAGCGCCTCGCAGAGCGGCTGCCGAACGTCGAATTCGTGCGCTATGCGAAGCCGACGTTCACGAAGCCCGCGCCCGAGGACCTGCGGCGCAGGATCGTGGAGGAGTGCGGCTTCGTCATCGAAGCGCTCGCCGACTGAGGGTCGTGCACGACGTGCAGTGTGCACGACACGACCCACTTCGAAATCCAGGGCAGGCCTTCGGTGTTCATCGCCTCGAGCGAGTTCATCGACGCGGCCGATGTGCAGTCGCGGGCACTCGGGTTGCCGGACGTGCGGCGCATCTTCGTCCCGCACCCCATCCAGGACGCGACCGACGATGAGATGCGGGCGAAGGCGGACGCGATCGTCAACGCCGTGATCGAAGCGCTCGTGGATTAGGGCGCAGGGGCTCGACCAGGACAGGTCACAAGGGGGGAAACCAGTGGCAGTTGTCAGACAGCGGGTAACGGCCGACGTGGAGGGCGACTTCGTCGTCTTCATCATTGGAATGCGCATCAACCGGGTGTGGAAGGTGCACAAGTGGCTGCCGGTGGCGAAAGCGATGAACCCGATGGTGGCCGAGCTTTCGAAGGACCCGGAGAGCGGGTTCCTCGGCGCAAGCTCGTATCTGAACTGGCGGGGCGTGACGCTCGTCCAGTACTGGCGGAGTTGGGAGCAGTTGGAGCGCTATTCGCGCGACCGCGAGGCGAAGCACTTCCCGGCCTGGGTGGCGTTCAACAAGAGCGTGGGCTCGAACGGCGACGTCGGCATCTGGCACGAGACCTACAAGGTTGCGGCGGGGGCCTACGAGACGGTCTACAACAACATGCCGCCCTACGGGCTCGCCGCGGCGACGAAGGCGGTCCCGGCAGCGGGCTACCGCACGACGGCGACGGGCCGGATGACCGGCGGAACGGAGGCGGCGGAGTACCCGGAGGAGGCGCCGCTGCCGCGGTAAAGGCGGAGGACTGGGGACTGAGGACTTGGGACTTAGATTCCAACGCGTTATTTCTGACATAGAGTAGTGAACTCGCGGGGGAGGCGGGGTAG
>DATBWD010000009.1:0-3729 GCA_036515015.1 Tepidiformaceae bacterium | reverse complement strand
AACCGCGGATGGTCCCGGACCGGGAGTAACTGCCTCGCCTACTCAGCAGCCCGATAGCGGTAGCCCGTTCCGCGCACTGTTTCGATGGCGGAACTCGACGCCCCCAGCTTCTTTCGGAGGAGCCGCACCACGGCGTCAACGACGTTGCTGCCCCCATCGTAGTCGTAGCCCCAGACGTCGGAGAGGAGAGCCGAACGGCTCACTACCCTGCCCCCATTTGCGAACAGGATCCGCATGACGCCAAACTCCAGTGGCGTGAGATCCTGGCGACTGCCGTCGAGGACAAGTTGCCGTGCATTTTCGTCGAGGAGGGGCGTCTTGTTGGCGAGCCCAAGTTCGCGATCGAGCTGCGCGGCGAGCCAGCCGTCGACTGAGTTGGGGCCGAAATCAAGGACGGCCGAGTGGAAGTTTACGCCTTCGAAGGTCCGCTGAGCGTCTGGCAAGACCTGGAACTGGAGACTTGTGAGCACTGCGCCGTAGTCCTCAAGGCTCGTGGCGACGCAGTAGATACGCCGCAGAGCAGGTCGCATCTCCATGTAGGTCCGCTTGAGATCCAGCCAGGATGCGGCCTGCTCAGGGGAGGGGTGGTCTCCAAGATTGAGGGACAGCCAGCGCCTGCAGAACAACACACGCTCATCGGACCCGAGACTCCCGCGGCGAAGATCTTCGAGCCAGGCAGCCGTGATTGGATCAGCAGAGAGAATCGGAGCGCTGGTGGTCGAGGGATCGAGGAGCATATAGAACCCGCGGACCGTCCCTTCTGCGTCGCGATGAACCCGAAACGCCTGGGGCGCCTGTTCCCACCACGACAGGAGGAAAGCGGCTTCCTCTGGTGGTTCATGTTTATTGATGATCGCCTCAATTGCACGTCCATCGGCGGACACGGCCGGCTCGACGGCGATTGTGTGAGCCCCGATCGGGAAGAACGCATCGCGGATGATTGGACTTTCCAGCAAGAAGAGGAGGTCTGCCGTGTAGCGCCAGAGATCGGCCTTGCCAGCTTGACGCAGTTCCTTCTGCAACTGACTCGCCGCCGCACGGCGGAGGCGCCCGTGGGTCGCCGGATCTGATGAGCGCAGCCTCCCGGCGATGGCGTGCTGGACGGACTCATGGAGGTGAAGGCCATCGGGGGCGGGTTCGACGAAGGGCAGTGATTGCAGACGCTGACAGGCGTCGAGTGGCGCCACGTCAGGGAGCATGGCTTCGAGAAGCGAGATGGTGGTACGGCGTACGACGGACGCGGCTTCCAGCGCCCGCCGCGTCAGCGGTTCGGTGACATCCTCGAGGTAGAAACGGGACAGTTCTTCGATTACCTCATGGGTGACCGCCTGCACGGGGCTGGCGGGCGGGTATCCGCCGGCACTCAGACGGGCGAAACTCAGGGCCGCCAGCTTGAGGGCGAGGGGGTGGCCGAGAGCCGACCGGTTGAGATGGAGCGCGTCCTTCACCGAAATGTCGTAGCGGCCGAGGAGCGCAATCGCGTGCGTTTCCTCCAGCGCGTCGAGATGGATGCGCTGAACCAGGGAGCCCCAGCCGGGAGAGAGATACCACGCGCAGACTGGCGCCTCGCGCCCGGCCAACACCAGCCGGACATTGTCAGGAAGGGTCGGGAGAAAGACCTGCCGCAGCCACGTGTCGATGAGGCGAAGCAGTTCGTAGGTGTCGATGATCACGACGACGCGGCCGGGGAGTGCTGCCAGACGCTCCCCCGCCGCCTCGGGAGTTTCGAACTGGCCTCCGATTGCCGCCCGCAGTGCGGTGAGGACGCCCTGTTGAGTGGGCTCGGTGGCCCGACCATCGAGGAGGACTACGGTCGCACCGAGAGCCCGAACCCGCTGAGCGAAGGCCGCCATGAGGCTCGACTTGCCGATGCCGCCGATCCCGTGGACGAAGGTGACGGGTGGCCCGTCATCTTCGAGAACACGTACAAGTGCCGCCAATTCCGCTTCACGGCCGACAAGTTCAGCGCCCGCACTTATAGCGACCCGGTCACCGAGGCGAAGTGGCACGAGGAAACCCTTTCCGGAGCTCTGCGATCCTACTCGATCCCCATTGCCGCCGGAAGAGTCTTCAGGCCAAGGCAGCTGCGAGCCCACGAGTCACGGTGCTCGGCCCTTCGAGGATGCCAAAGTCGGTGGCACGTATGTTGACGAAGTTCGGGTTGGAGCCGACAGCGGCGAAGAGTTCAGACTTGCGGAAGCCATCGAGCGCTGCCAGATCCCGGAAAGTGTAGACGCCGCCCACGGTGCCCGACTCGTGGTTAATCAGCCAGGTCTTGGCGACGAGCCCGGGAACAGCGGCGAAGGCCGGCGCCAGTTCGTCGCACATCGATTCGAACTCCTCCAGGCTCAGACCCTCTAGCTCGAAGTTCACTATCAGGATTCGCATGGTCTCTCCTCTGTGCTTTGATGACGTGAGGATAGGCGGCGGGCGGCAAGGCTTCATGAGCCGAAGATGAGAACTTGATGAGATGGCTGGAGCCGCTGGCTATTCCAGTTCGAGGCGTTCGAAGGCGACTGCGGCGGCGCCGAGGAGGCCGCTATCGTCGCCGAGTTCGCTGAGGCGGATGCCGGTGCCGGCCGCCGGGCCATAGGCGAGGGAGTACATCGCCTCGCGCATGGGCCCGAGGAGCATTTCGCCCATCGCGAGGAGGCCGCCGCTGAGCGTGACGGCATCCGGGTTCAGGACGTTCACGAGGCCACCCAGCCCGAGCCCGAGGAGATGGCCGCCATTGCGGATCTCCGCCTCGGCGAGGGTGTCGCCGGAGACGGCGGCGCGGAACAGGTCCTGGGCAGTGGGCTGACCCTCGCCAACCATGTCGCGCAGGGTGGAGGACCTGCCGGACGCTATCAGCCGCCGGGCACGTCCGCTAAAGGCAACGCCGCTAACGAGCGCCTCAAGACACCCCCTCGAGCCGCAGTTACAGAGAGGCCCGGCGGGGTCGAGAATGACGTGCCCGATTTCCCCGGCGAGGCCACTGGCGCCGCGGTAGAGGCGCCCGTTGATGACGATACCGCCGCCGATGCCCGTGCCGAGGGTGGCGTGGAGCAGGTGGCGGAGGCCGCGCCCGGCGCCGAAGCGAAACTCTCCGAGCGCGGCGGCGCTTGCGTCGTTCTCGATGTAGGCGGGGATGCCCAGCCGTTCCTGGATTGGCGGCGTCAGGGGCAGATTTCGAAAGCCCGGGATGTTCGGGGCGAGGATGACCCTGCCGTTGTCGGCATCGACGAGGCCGGCCGTCGCGACGCAGGCAGCGAGCGGAGGATCGGGCGCGGCGCGAGCGATGGAGTAGAGGAGGCCCGTGACCTCCGCGATAATTTCTTCTTTGGACGCCTCGATCGGAGTGTCGAGGACGCGGCGGTCGACGAGTTGGCCGGACTCATCGACGACGGCAGCGCGGAGGTTCGTACCGCCGAAGTCGGCCGCGAGCACAGTGCGAGGCATGTAGCTCACTGTACCGGAACGGCGGGCGGGGGTCAGGGCGGGTGGACTACACTGCCCGCATGTTTGAGCCGTGGCAGCGAGAACTGTTCGAGACCAGCCGGGTGGGGCGCCTGGCGACGATCGCGCGCGACGGTTCGCCGCACGTTGTGCCGGTGTGCTATGCGATGGTCGGCGACCAGTTCGTGATCGCCGTGGACGAGAAGCCAAAGCGCAGCACACGGCTCGCCCGCCTGGCGAACATCGAACGCGACCACCGCGTGAGCCTGCTGGTCGACCACTATGAGGACG
>DATBWD010000008.1:0-4581 GCA_036515015.1 Tepidiformaceae bacterium | reverse complement strand
TTCTCGGGAGTCCCGGCTACCCCGCGATCATCCTGAAGTTCGGGTCGTACTTCTTGATTTCGCGTCGGGCGATGGTCATCTTGTGGACCTCGTCCGGGCCGTCGGCAAAGCGCAGCGTCCGGGCGTGCACCCACATCAGTGGCAGATGGGTGTCCTGGGTCACACCCATGGCCCCGTGCACCTGGATGGCCCGGTCGATGACCCGCAACGCCATGTTCGGGACAGCCACCTTGATGCCCGAGATCTCGGTCGCCGCCTCCCTGTTCCCGATCGTGTCCATCAGGTGGGCGCAGCGCAGGACGTACTCGCGAGCCATGTCGATTTCGATGCGGGACTCGGCAATCCAGTTCTGGATGACGCCCTTCTGGGCCAGCACCGAACCGAATGCCTCGCGCTGCAGCGCCCGCTCCACCATGTACTTCAGCGCCCGTTCGGCTACGCCGATGGTCCGCATGCAGTGATGGATGCGGCCGGGCCCAAGGCGCGCCTGCGAGATCGCGAAACCGCCGCCCTCTTCGCCAAGCAGGTGGTCCGCCGTCACGCGGGCGTTTTCGAATAGCACCTGGCCGTGGCCACCCCGGTCCTCGTTGCCGAATACGGTCAGCGAGCGTTCGACGGTCACGCCCGGGGTATCCTTCGGCACGGCGATCATTGACTGCTGCCGGTGGCGTGCCGCGGTCGGGTCGGTCTTCCCCATCACGATCATCACTTTGCAGCGGTCGGCCATGATGCCCGAGGTGAACCACTTCCGCCCGTTGAGCACGTACTCGTCGCCGTCACGGGTGATCTGCAGCGAAATGTTGGTGGCGTCGGAGGAGGCCACCGCCGGTTCGGTCATCGCGAAAGCCGAACGGATGTCGCCGTTGAGCAATGGCTTCAGCCACTCCTGGCGGATGCGGTCGGTCGCGTAGAGATTCAGGATCTCCATGTTTCCGGTGTCCGGGGCGGCGCAGTTCAGGACCTCCGACGAGAAGGGCACCTTCCCGAGTTGCTCCGAGATCGGGGCGTAGTCGAGGTTCGAGAGCTTTGTGCCCGGGTCGCCTTCGCGCAGGTGCGGCAGGAAGAGGTTCCACAGCCCGCGCTTGCGCGCTTCCGCCTTCAGGTCATCGAGAATCGGCGGGTATGAGTGGTCGGCTCCGGCGTGATACTGGCGGTAGTACTCCTCCTCGTTCGGGTAGATGTACTCGTCCATGAACTTCTTGACCTCTTCCTGCAGGGCGAGGCCTTCGGCGGTGAATTCGTATGGCATTCGCAACTTCCTTGTGAAGCGGGATGTACTGGACCCTGGGGCTCGGGCAAGTCCCGTAGACTCTACAACAACCAGATCGGTTGCGTTACCGCTGGCTTCGACGGCCCGCAGGCCGGCCGGGCGGTCCTCGGTTACCCGCCCGCCGAGACCACCGAAGCGTCGCCCGTGACAGCTGCGATATGCGCGAGGATCTGCGGGAAGACCTGGCGCCGTTGTTCGTCCCACAGGTCCCTGTTCCGCGTCTTCATCAGCAAACCGAACGTGAACCGCTCGCTTCCTACGTGGGAAACCAGGTAGCCGCCGCCAGCGAAGTAGTACGGGACACCGTCCACCACGTAGTAACCGGCCTTCTGTCCATAGTCGAACCCGGGGACCGGGAATTCGCCCGTCGGAAACGTCTCATAGACCTCCGGCACTTCCGTCATGCCGGCGAGTTCGAGCAGATATTCCCTGCCGAAGTCGTCGACCAGGGTCCCTTCGACGATGCCGGACCACACCCCGGCGAGGTCCTCGGCCGTCATCGACGCCCAACTCCACGATCCATTCATCGCGGCCTCTTCGGAAGCGCCTGCGTCCACGAGCACCTGGTCGAGATCGTCCGGTTCGACATACTCCTCCAGGGCGTCGGCTGCGTAGTCGAGAGAGTGCTGCATCACCAGGTGCACCAGTTCATCGACCTCTTCGAGGTCGGCATCTCCGGCCTCGACCGCTCTCATTGCGGCGACGACGCTGACGATCTTCGCCGCCGAGGCGGGGTACTGCGCGTAGTCGGGGTGGATGGAGACAACGTGCTCGCATTCGAGGTCGATGAGTGCGAAACCCCAGGTGCCGTCGTAATCCGTGAGGACTTCTTCGATGGCCTCGGTCAGCCTGTCCTCCGCGAGGTGGCGCTCATCGCAGGAGAGCCCGTTGGTGTGCGCCGTGCCGCCGCCGGCCGACCCGGGCGTGGCGGTGGGAAACGGCGTAGGGATGGCCGTGGGCGCTGGTGTCAGTTCAGTTTCAACGACGCCGGCCGGCGTCTCCTCGTTCCCGGCCCCGCAACCAGCGAAGACCAGGACGCCCCCCAGCATCGTGCCAGCAAGGGTGCCAGCAACCCTCGTCGGTGTCCGCACCGGTGCACCATAGGATGCCTGGCTCTAACGACCAACCGCACACAGACCCACTAAAGGGAAGACTGCCCGGCTGGTTCTTTACGCTCGTTCTGCCAGTTGTCGCAGACGTGCCTCGTCCAAAACACGTATCTCTCGGCGGGTCACGTCGATGATTCCCTCCGACTGCAGCCGCCCCATCGCGCGCTGGACAACATCCGGCACGGTGCCGAGGCGCGCCGCCAGTTCCGCCAGCGTGAACCACTTCGGACGCGCAAGCACACCTCCTGTCGCCCGTTCGAGCAGGAGGTTCGCCAGCCGCTGGATCACCGTCCGCAGAGAAAGGTCCGCCACCAGCCCGACGAGGTAAATCATCCGCTCTGCCATGTTCTGCAGCACTCGCTGCGAGAACTCCGGCCGCTCCCGCAACACACGCTCGACCGTTACCAGTGGCACGACCCAGACGACGCTCTCTTCGAGCGCCATCGCGCTCGCCGGGTTCGGCAGCGTTGTGAAGATGGAGACGGTGTTGAACGGTTCGCCGGGACCCACGAATTGCAATACCTGCTCCCGGCCCTGCGCCGACATCTTCACCGCACGCGCCCAGCCCGACTCGAGCACGTAGAGCCCGCGCGGCTTCTCTCCCTCGACGAAGATGAACTCGCCCGGCTGGACTGTCCGGCGCTCGCTGTCGCTCGCCAGCAAGGTGAGCGTCTCCGCGTCCAATCCATGGAACAGCGAGATCGCGCCGAGCCGTTCAACAAGTTCGGCGGTTTTCGGGTCCGGCATCGCCCCGGATCGTACGGCTGCCGCATCCATCCGACAAAAGTCGTGGAACCGGCTCGCGCTGGCGAGCACGATGGTGCCATGACGACTGAGACCCGGGCCGCATCATCGACTCTCCTCGAACGATGGGGAGCTTTCGCCGTTCGTCGCCGCTGGTATGTCCTCGGCGCATGGCTGGTTGCCCTCCCGCTCCTCGGGGCGCTCGCGCTCACTGTGAACGAGGGCGTTGTCAGCGGCCTCACCATTCCCGGCGCAGAGTCCCAGGAAGCCGCAGACCTGCTCCAGGAGGCGTTCCCTGCAAGCTCCGGCGACTACGGCGATCTCGTGTTCCGGGCCCCGGCGGGCCTCGACGAGGCGACCACCCGCGAGGTGGTCGAATCCCTCTTGTCCGACGTCGCCGCGCTCCCGGGCATCGTCTCCGTCCAGTCGCCATATGCCCCCGGCGGCCTCCTTTCCGATGAGGGCACCGTCGGCATCGCCAGGGTCCAGTTCGCCGAACCAGCTGATGATGTTGACACCGACTACGTGGAGGCCCTGCTCGACCGAATCGATTTGGCCCGGAGCGGCTCGCTGGAAGTTGAATTTGGCGGTCCCGTCGCCGTCGCACAGGAACGGGAAGGGCCGAGCGAATCCACGGCCCTCGGGTTGGTCGCCGCCCTCATCATCCTCTACATCCTCTTCCGGGCGGTGGTCCCAACGGTGCTGCCGATCGGTACCGCCATGCTTGGCCTCGTCGCGGGCTTCGCTCTCGTGTTCTCGATGACCGCTCTCGTCGACCTCAGCAAGTTCGGCCCGACGATCGCCGCGATGCTGGGCCTTGGCGTCGGCATCGACTACGCACTCTTCATCGTCGCCCGCCACCGGGAGAACCTCGGCCGCGGGATGCCGGTGGAGGTGGCCGCCGGCCGCGCCCTCGTGACATCCGGCAAGTCCGTCATCTTTGCGGGCGGGATGGTCATCACCTCCCTGCTCGGGCTCTCGTTCATGGGCATCCCGTTTGTCGGCTGGATCGGCGTGGCCGCTGCGGTGATGGTCGGCCTCGCCGTACTTGTGGCCGTCACGTTGCTGCCGGCGCTCCTCGGCATCGCCGGACGTCACGCCCTGCCCCGCAACACGGCCGCGCCCGACGACGCTAACGACTCGCACCATGCCCGCAGTCCCTGGTACCACCTCGGCTACGGCATCATGCGGCGGCCCTATATCTACTTCGGTCTCAGTTCGCTGATCCTCCTGTTCCTCGCTATCCCCTTGCTGGATATCCGCCTCGGCTCGGCCGATGCCGGCAACAACCCGACGACCTCCACGGCGCGCCGCGCCTATGACATCACGGCCGAGGCGTTTGGCCCCGGCGCCAACGGCCCGCTCCAGTTGGTGGTCGATGGCGCATCCGCGGGCGAGCTCGATGCCCTCCGCGAGGCCGTCGCGGCCACGCCCGGTGTGGTCGCTGTCAGCCAGCCG
>DATBWD010000007.1:0-3439 GCA_036515015.1 Tepidiformaceae bacterium | reverse complement strand
AACCGATTGCGAACGGGCTGGCCACGCTGTTCGCGTTTGAGGGACAGGTGCCGGGAATCGCCTGGCAGACAATCAAGGCGTTGACGGAGCACTACGGCTTCACGCCGCAGCAGTTCGAGTTCTTTTCGGTGCACCTGGTGGCGGACATTTCGCACGCGGGGGCCGAGATGGACGCGATCCAGGAAAGCTGCACGGACGAGGACGGCGTGGTCCGGGCGACAGAAACAACTTGCGACCTCCTGCTCGCGTTCCTGGACGGTTGCTCGCCAAGGAAAGTAGGAGCTAATGCCTGAGTACGAATACCAGAACGTGGAAGCCTGGAACACGGCGGTGCGGCTGGCCGCATCGATCGGGAGGCTGAAGATTGGGTCGGTCCTGAAGGCGGCCGCAGACGCGCAGCAACGGGCATTCGACCAGGCGGGGTTGGCCGCGGCGCTGATTGCGGAGGGAAGCAGCCGGGAAGGCTCAGCGCAGTCCGGGTTGTACCGGGAGGCGCGGGGCGCGCTGGCGCAAACGCGTTCGTGGCTGCACGTGCTCGCCGCGGTGACGAACGAGCAGGACAGCGTCTTCGGGAACGAACTGGACCTGGCGGAGCAGGCCTCGCGTCAGCTGAGCGGGATGTTGCGGTCGCTCGAACGTGCCACCACCGGTCCGGGAGGACGTCCTTCGGCGCCGGTTGGCGGGCGGCCACCGATGCGGACGGGTCCCGGCGCGGGCCCGCGGCCAGCTGGGCCGCCGCGAAGTCCCAGGGGGACGCAGTGACGGAACGAAAGCGAATCCTGACGGGTATCCGCCCAACAGGTGCACTCCACCTCGGGCACTATGCCGGGGCGCTCGAAAACTGGGTGCGGCTGCAGACGGAGTACGAGTGCTACTTCCTCATCGCCGATTACCAGGTTTCGGACTACGCCGACGACATCCCGCTGGTTCGTGAGGCGGTGTGGGAGGTGGCGCTCGACTGGCTTGCCGTGGGTCTGGACCCGGAGGGTTCGCACTACGTCATCGAAAGCCTGGTGCCGGAGCACGCGGAGCTGACGACGTGGCTGAGCTGGTTCCTGCCGCTTTCGATGCTCGAGCGGAATCCCACGTTGAAGGCGGAGATGGAGGCGCTGGAAAACCCGGGGGACGGGCAGCGCGAGCGGAAGGCGGTGCCGGTGGCGTTCTACAACTACCCGGTGATGCAGGTGGCGAACATCCTGCTG
Source organism: Tepidiformaceae bacterium (assembly GCA_036515015.1). Classification (GTDB taxonomy): domain Bacteria; phylum Chloroflexota; class Dehalococcoidia; order Tepidiformales; family Tepidiformaceae; genus DATBWD01. The sequence continues at coordinate 2,237 of DATBWD010000007.1, read as the reverse complement.
CCGAGGGCGCACCTGGTGCCCGTTGGGGAGGACCAGCTTCCGCACATCGAACTGACGCGGGAGACGGCGCGGAGATTCAACCGGCGGTTCAAGGAAGTGTTCCCGGAACCGGACGGGCTCGTCGGGCGGATACCACGGCTCGTGGGCCTCGACGGCCAGGCGAAGATGAGCAAGTCGCGGAACAACGCCATCTACCTGAAGGACGACGCGCAGACGGTCGCCAGGAAGGTGAAGGGAATGTTCGGCGGACCGCCACGGGGCGCGAACGAACCCGGCGACCCGAGCGAGAACCCGATCCTGATGTACCTCGAGGCGTTCGACCCCGACCGGGCCGCGGTCGAGGACCTCAATGAGCGGTACCGCAAGGTGGGCGTCGGCAACGCGGAGCTGAAAGCCCGGCTGACAACCGTGCTGAACGACTTCCTCGACCCAATCCGGGACCGGCGGGCGAGGTACGAAGGCAACATGTCGCTGGTGCGCGAGGCGCTTGATCACGGGTCAGGACAGGCTCGCGCCATCGCGCGCGAAACGATGGAGATGGTCCGGGACGCGCTGGACCTGGACTACCTGGGGAAGTACTGATGTTGCGCCCGACCCTCGATGAGGTGAAGGAGATTGCCCGGAGCGGAGAGGGCAACATCGTGCCGGTGTACCGGGAGATCGTGGCGGACCTGGAGACGCCGGTCTCCGCCTATTTGAAGGTCGCACGCGGGGACCACTCGTTCCTGCTGGAGTCGGTCGAGGGTGGGGAACGCCTGGCGCGCTACAGCTTCATCGGGACGGAGCCGTACCGGATCCTCCGGACGGGCGACAACACAGCTGCCGGCGAGTTGCCGGGCGACCCGCTCGTGCACATCGAGGAGGAGTTACGGCGTCTGAGGCCGGTGCACGTGGAGGGACTGCCGCGGTTCCATGGCGGGGCAGTGGGGTTCATGGCCTATGAGGTGGCGCGCTATTACGAGAACGTGCCCGTGCCAGCAGCAGACCCGCAGGGATTCCCGGAATCGGTGTTCCTGTTCGTGGATACGCTGCTCGTGTTCGACCACCTGCAGCACACGATCAAGGTCGTGAGTCACGCGCGATTGGACGGCGACGTAGAAGCGGCGTGGCGGCAGGCCGCCTGGAGAATCGACGAACTGGCGGAGCGGCTTTCGCAACCACTTACGCGGCTTCCGTATGTGCAGAGCGGCCCGCCCGTGCCGAACCCGGCCTTCGTCAGCAACACGAGCAAAGAGGAGTTCATGGCGAAAGTGCTCCGCGCCAAGGAGTACATCGTGAGGGGCGACACCTACCAGATCCAGGTGTCGCAGCGGTTTGCACGCAAGACGGCCGTGCACCCGTTCGAGGTGTACCGGGCGCTACGGACGGTGAACCCCTCGCCGTACATGTACTACCTCGAGCTGGGTGACATGCACGTCGTTGGGGCGTCGCCGGAGATGTTGATCCGCGTCGAAGACGGGCAGATCGAGACGCACCCGATCGCAGGCACCCGGCGGCGGGGGCGGAACGCCGAGGACGAGCTGCGGATGGCGGAGGAACTGCAGACGTCGGAGAAGGAGCGGGCCGAGCACATCATGCTGGTGGACCTCGCGCGGAACGACCTCGGCCGGGTGTGCCTCCCGGGGACCGTGCGGGCGACGTCGCTGATGGAGATCGAGCGCTACTCGCACGTCATGCACATGGTTTCGCACGTCGTGGGCGAACTACGGCCGGAGGTCACGACATACGACGCACTGCGGGCCTACTTCCCGCACGGGACGGTCACCGGCGCGCCGAAGATCCGGACGATGGAGATCATCGCCGAACTGGAAGGTGAGCAGCGGGGCGGGTATGGTGGCACGATTGGTTATGTCGACATGTCCGGGAACTGCGATACCGCCCTGGCGATTCGCACGATCTGGATGAAGGACGGGGTTGCGTACGTCCAGGCGGCAGGCGGAGTGGTGTACGACAGCACGCCGGAGGAGGAGTACCTGGAGTCGGGGAATAAGGCGCGGGCGATGATGCGCGCCATCGAAGTGGCGGAAATCCGGGCGGCCGAAGTTCCGACGGGAAGCGTGGGGTACGGGTAGATGTCGCTGCGAGCGAAGCGGGGGCCGGAGTCGGTATCGCTGTTGCTGTGGGACGGCGGGCGAGTGCTGCTGGTGCGTCGTGGGCGCGGCGGGCTGTTCCCATCGACGTGGACGCTGGCGGGCCGTGAACTGGCACGCGGCGAACCGCCGGAAGCCGCCACCCTG
>DATBWD010000006.1:0-10171 GCA_036515015.1 Tepidiformaceae bacterium | reverse complement strand
CCTGCGGGTGAAGCAGGGCGACGCCGTGGAGCAGGGGGCGGTACTGCTGATCCTCGAGGCGATGAAGATGGAGAACGAAGTGAAGGCGCCGAAGGGCGGGGCCGTCGCAGAAATCCTGGTGGCCGAAGGCGACAGGGTATCGGAAGGGCAGACGCTGGTCGTCATCGCGTAGCGGGCTCGCCGGGAAAGCCGCCGTTTTGACCCTGGATGCTGGTTGCGCATAGGCGGAACGGCGCCGCATCGCGCGAGCAGGAATTATTACAAGCTCGTTGAGTTTCGACCTTTGTGGTTACTTTCGACGCCAGAGAAGGTATACGCTTGCCGTATTGCTCGGGAGGCAGGTATAGGCGTATGGCGATCGCAAGGGCTCCACAGCATCTCAGCGACGATATCATCGGGCGCGCATCGGAGGTGCACCACAACCTTTCGGTGCCGGTCCTCTACGAGCATGCGGTGAAGCGCGGCGAGGGCAAACTCCTCCAGGGCGGCACCTTCGCCGTGCGAAGCGGCGCGAGGACGGGCAGAAGCCCGAAAGACAAGTTCGTCGTCCGTACACCAGACACCATCGAGAACGTGTGGTGGGGCAACCATAACCAGCCGATGGACCCGCAGGCGTTCGCCCGGCTGAAGGCGAAGGCAATGCGGTACCTGCGGGATCGCGAACTGTACGTGCAGGACTGCCACGTTTCGCAGGATCCTTCGCACGTGCGGACAGTGAGGGTGATTTCGGAACAGGCGTATCACAGCATGTTCGCGCGGACGATGTTCATCCCGGGGCAGCCATTGCCGGACGGGCACGAGCCACAATTAACGATCCTGCACGTGCCGTTCCTCCAGTTTGACGGAGAGTCAGACGGGATCAACAGCGATGCCGTCGTAGCGCTGAACCTGGATGAGGGGATCATCCTGATCGCGGGGACGGCCTACGCCGGCGAGATGAAGAAGTCGGTGTTCACGGCGATGAACTACTACCTCCCGCTGGAGGGGGTGCTATCGCTTCACTCGGCGGCGAACGTTGACCCGAGGACGGGGAGGGTGGCGCTCTTCTTCGGGCTTTCGGGGACGGGGAAGACAACGCTGAGCACCGACCCGGAGCGGCTGCTGATCGGGGACGACGAGCACGCCTGGACCGAGCGCGGCGTGTTCAACATCGAGGGTGGGTGCTACGCGAAGGTCATCCGGCTCTCCGCGGAGGCGGAGCCGGACATCTTCGAGACGACGCACGAGTTCGGGACCATCCTGGAGAACGTCATCTTCGACGAGGACTCGCGATTCGTGGACCTCGATGATGACTCGCTGACGGAGAATACCCGGGGCAGCTACCCGCTGGAGTCGCTCCGGAACGTGTACACCGAGCAGGTCGCGCCGCACCCGGCTCATGTGATCCTCCTGACGGCGGACGCATTCGGGGTGATGCCGCCGATGGCGCGGCTAACGCCCGAGCAGGCGTTGTACCACTTCCTCAGCGGGTACACGTCGAAGCTGGCGGGGACGGAGACGGGGGTCAACGAACCCCAGGCGACGTTCAGCCCGTGCTATGGCGCGCCCTTCATGGCGCTCAACCCGACGGTCTACGCGGAACTCCTGCAGCAGCGGCTCGAGATGACGGGGGCGCAGACGTGGCTCGTCAACACCGGGTGGATCGGTGGGGCGCACGGCGTCGGCAAGCGCATCGCGATCCAGGAGACGCGCAAGATGGTGCGGGCTGTTCTCAACGACGGCCTGCTGGGCGGCGAGTTTCGAAAGGATCCGGTCTTCGGTTTCGATGTGCCGGTCAGCTGCCCGGGGGTCGATTCCAGGCTGCTCAACCCGCGGGAGCTGTGGGACGACAGGGCCGACTACGACCGCGAGTACCGGGCGCTTGCCGAGAAGTTCAAGCAGAGCTTCGACCAGTTCCGGCCCCTGGTAAGCCGCGAAGTGGCGGTGGCGGGGCCGTAGTCCGAGTCGACCGGATGGGGCGAATACGCCTAGAATGACCTCGTTCCCCGGCTCGAATTGGCTGTGCAGGAGTAGCACGTGACCCTGAAGTATCTCCGTGACCAGCGACACCACGGTGCGGTTAAAGACATCGCGACGCTGAAGTTCCCGTTCCCGAACGAGGAGTTCCTGGACCTCGAAACGATCGTCAACGAACCAGAGCCGCGGATGTCCGTGGGGAAGTGGGATGGGAAGGATCTCTTCCCCGACATCGTGGTCATCGGGCGGCCGGGACAATGGCTACGGCTGATGGCCGAGGTGGAGACCGAGGACACGGTGAACGAGGAGAGCGCGCAGACGGAGTGGCTGCCGTACTCCAAGCAGGGTGACCTGTTGATCTATGTGCCGACGGGATGCGTCCCCGAAACCAAGCGACTCTGCAAGCGGTTCGGCATCAGGCCGAAGGGCATCCGGACGTGGCGGTACCTGCCGGTGTACGGACTCCAGATAGCGGAGGCCTGACCTGAAGCAACACGACGGGGCATCGGGCGGGCCACTGAACATCTTCTTTGATGTGGACCACACACTCGTGTTCGTCGACCAGCACGCCAACGTGCTGAGGCCGCGGGCGAGCGAGGCGATGCTGCGGCTGAAGGCGGCGGGGCACCAGGTGTTCGTGTGGTCGGCGGGCGGCGCAGAGTACGTGAAGCGGGTGGTGGCAGCGCACGGGCTGACAGAGTGGGTGGACGGCTGCTTCGACAAGGACCCGCGAGTGAAGCCCTACCCCGACTTCATCATCGACGATGACCTGTATCTCGTTCAGAAGTACGGCGGGCATCACGTAAGCCAGTACAAGCGGGTCAACGAAGACGACCGCGAGTTGCTCGAAGCCGTCGAGCGACTGCTCGGCGTTGCGGACCTGGCGACCGGCGACTGACGATTCTCCCATGGCGCGCGTGCTGTTCGTGGAGCCGTTCTACGGCGGGAGCCATCGCGCGTTCGCGGACGGGCTGAAGCAGCACAGCAGGCATGACATCGAACTGCTGACCCTGCCCGACGCCGAGTGGCGGCGGCGGATGCGGCGTGGGGCGCAGGAACTGGCCGAACCGGCGAGGCAGTTGCCCGGCGAGTTCGACCTGCTGGTCGCTTCTGACATGCTCGACCTCCCGGCGTTTCTTGCGCTTACGCGCCCGAAGTTCGGGCATGTGCCAGTGCTGCTCTACATGCACGAGAACCAGTTCACCTATCCGCGGCTGCGGGGGACGAAGCTGAACTCATGGTTCGGGCAGATCAACTACCTGTCCGCGTGCGCGGCGGAGGTGGTGGCGTTCAACTCGGAGTTCCACCGGAAGGACTTCCTCGGGGCGTTGCGGACGCTCTCGACGCAGCCGAACAACTGGCTGCTGGCGGACGCCATCGGGGCCATCGAAGCGAAGAGCGTGGTGCTGCCCGTTGGGGTGGAACTGGAGTGGCTGGACGGGCACCGGACGGAACGGCGGCCCGGGAAGCGGCCACTCGTGCTCTGGAACCACCGGTGGGAGTTCGACAAGGCGCCGGAGACGTTCGCGCGGGTCGTAAAGCGGCTGGTGGCCGAGGGTACTGACTTCGGGCTGGTCCTGGCGGGGGAACCGGGGCCGAACCCGAGCCCCGCACTCGTTTCGCTCGCGGAGGACCTGCCGTCGGTGGTGGAACATTGCGGCTACGTCGAAAGCAGGGAGGCCTACGCGCGGCTGCTGTGGGAGAGCGACATCGTGGTGAGCACCTCGCGGCACGAATTCTTCGGGGTTGGGATGGTGGAGGCTATGTACTGCGAGTGCCTGCCGCTCGTCCCAGCGCGGTACAACTACCCGGCCCTGGTGCCGCCGGAGTTGCACGAGCGGTGCCTCTTCGAGACCGAGGAGGAGATGGGGGCGAAGCTACGAGAGATAGTCACCGGTGCCGCGGTGGCACCGGCGAGCGTGCGTGAGTCAGCAGCGCGGTTCAACTGGGCAGAGGTTGGGCGGCAATGGGATGATGCTATGGCGGCGATCGTAGCCGGCAGCCGGGGCCGTTCTCCAGAGGGGGCGAGTGGGTAGAATGGCTCAATGGCAACTGCGAGGCCACATCGCCCGGCGCCGGGTGCCCTGGAGCAGGGCGAGCAACCGGGCGGGGGCCGCCTGCGAGTGCGGGAGCGCGCCTCCCGCTTGTGGAACCATGTCCCGGGGTTCATCCGGAGTCCTGCGACGGTCCTCGTGCGGACGTTCAGGTACTACGGGGAGGACGACGGCAGCATCTACGCTGCGGCCATCGCCTATTACGCAATCTTCTCGCTCGTCCCGCTTGGGCTGATCACGCTCGGCGTCTTCGGGCTGGTGGTAGACCGGTCGGTGATCGTGGACTTCGTGTTCGAGCAGGTGCCACTGGAGGACACGGCCGATTTGCGCAAGGACGTCGACAATATCGTGGGCCACGCGCGGAACGTCGGCCTGGCGGGGTTGTCGGTGGGCTTCCTGGGACTGATCTGGTCGAGCAGCGGGATTTTTGGGGCAGTGCGCCGGGGATTGAATGCGACCAGCCACCGCCGGGGACAGCCATTCTGGCACGCCAAGCTGATCGACATCGCGCTGGTGCCCAGCATCGGATTGCTGATCATCCTGTCGATCGGCATGACGGCGATGTCGCAGTTCGCGCTGGAACAAGTTGACGACCTTTCGCCGTTACCGGTCGACACGAACCTGGCGGGGCGGCTCATAACGGCATACCTGCTGCCGGCGGTGGTGTCCTTCGCCATGTTCGTGACGCTGTACCTGTACATGCCGTCGCGACGGCCGGCGGGGCGGGACGCGGTGGTATCGGCAATCTTCGCGACGGTCCTGTTCGAACTGGCGAAAAACGTGTTCGCCATCGTGGTGGGATACACGTCCTACTCGCAGGCGTCCGCGGTGTATGCCGGGTTCAGCACGCCCCTGATCTTCCTGTTCTGGACGTTCGTCAGCGGGTCTATCCTGTTGCTGGGGTCGGAGTTCACACGGGCGCTTACGGGCCCGGACGAGGCGACCGAGATCGAGCAGGACCCGCTCCGGCGGAGCACACGCTTCTGGCGTCGAAACAAGGGGTTGCACCAGCCCTAAACGGCGACGCCCCGGCTGGTTGGCGAGCCTGCGATGGGCTCCTCGCATTTCACTATAGACCGCGTCTATAGTGAACCTTAGCCAACTTTAACAACCAAAATGTAGAAAAAGTGCCGAGACTGGGTTAGTCTATAGGCATGCAAGGGACACGTGAACGGGTGCTGGACTATATCGTCCGAAACCGTGAGGTCCGGGTGGAGGATCTGGCGGAGGCGCTGGAGATAACGCCGGCGGCGGTACGCCGCCACCTCGATAACCTTCGCGCGGACGGACTGGTTGAGGCCCGGGCGGTGAGGCAAGCGATGGGCCGGCCCTATTACGCCTACCAGGCGACCGAGCAGGGCCTGGGAAAGATGCCCGCGGCGTATGCCGACCTTCTGGAGCGCATGCTTCGTAGCCTTGGCGAGCGCGAGGACGTTATCGCGGGAGTGATGACCAACGTCGCGGAGGCCATGGCGGCACGGCACCGAGCGGAAATGGGGAACGAGGACAGCCCGGAGTCGCGGATTGAACAGGTTACGGAAAGCCTCCGGCCAGAGGGGATCCTCGACCGGTGGCATACCGGGCCGGACGGCTTCCACCTCGTGAACGGGAGTTGTCCGTACCGCAAGGCCGCGGAACTTTCGCCGCTGCCCTGTGAATCCGACCGAAAGGCGATCGAGTTACTGGTCGGGCTGAACGTTGAACAACTCAATCGGATCGTGGATGGCTCACCGGTATGCGAGTACCTGGTGCGTTCGGCGCACGGCCCCCACGACTTAATTGAAGTGAGCTAGGAGATTCATGGACAACAGACCACTGCTTGAGATTAACGACCTCCACGCCAGCATCGGTGGCAAGGAGATATTGAAGGGGCTGTCGCTTTCGATCCGCAAGGGCGAGATTCACGCGATCATGGGCCCCAACGGCTCGGGGAAGAGCACTCTCGCAAACGTCCTGATGGGCAGCCCGAGCTACCAGGTGACAGGCGGCTCGGTGTTGTTCCGCGGGGAGCCACTGACTGAGCTCACCCCGGACGTGCGGGCGCGGCAGGGCCTGTTCCTGGCGTTCCAGTACCCGGTGGCAATCCCGGGCGTGACGATGGTGAACTTCCTTCGGCAGGCGTTGAACGCGAAGCGCGGCGACGACCTCCCGATCCGCGAGTTCCGCGAGAAGCTGTTCGCGAAGATGGACCTCCTCAAGGTGGACCAGGACTTCGCGCGACGGTATGTGAACGACGGATTCAGCGGTGGCGAGAAGAAGCGGGCCGAGATGCTGCAGATGGCGATGCTCGAGCCTTCGATGGCCGTCCTGGACGAAACAGACTCCGGGCTGGACATCGACGCGCTGCGGACGGTGGCCGAGGGCGTGAATGCCCTGATGAACCCGGAGATGGGCCTGCTGTTGATCACGCATTACCAGCGGCTGTTGAACTACATCAAGCCGCAGTTCGTGCACGTGCTCATCGACGGACGGATCGTGCGATCGGGCGGACCAGAGCTTGCCGAGGAACTGGAAGAGACAGGCTACGACGAAATGGAAGCGGCGCTCGCCGCTTCGGCCTCGGCCTAGGAGGGGACCATGACTGCAGAAGCAGGACTGATTCGAGAAGACGCCTACAAGTATGGATTCTTCGACCCGGAAGAGGCGCTGTTCAAGGCGAACAAGGGCCTCACGCCGGAGCTCGTGAGCCTTATTTCGGACATGAAGGACGAGCCGCAGTGGATGCGTGAGTTCCGGCTGCGGGCACTCGACTACTTCAGGGCGCGGGAGGACCCGGCCTGGGGCAGCCCGCAATTGAAGGACATCGACTTCGACAACATCCACTACTTCGTGCGAGCGACGGACCGTGACGAGCAGTCGTGGGACGACGTGCCGGAGTATATCCGGCGGACGTTCGACAAGCTGGGCATCCCCGAAGCGGAGAAGAAGTACCTGGCGGGCGTGGGCGCGCAGTACGACTCGGAAGTGGTGTACCACAACATCCGCGAGGACCTCGAAAAGCTGGGCGTCATTTTCCTGGGCATGGACCAGGGGCTGCGCGAGCACGAGGACATCGTGAAGGAGTACTTCGGGACGGTCGTGCCGCCAAACGACAACCGCTACGCCTCGCTGAACAGCGCGGTGTGGTCGGGCGGGTCGTTCATCTATGTGCCGAAGGGCGTGAAGGTGGACATCCCGCTGCAGGCCTACTTCCGGATCAACACCCAGAACATGGGCCAGTTCGAGCGGACGCTGATCATCGCCGACGAAGGCAGCCAGGTTCACTACGTGGAAGGCTGCACGGCCCCGATCTACAGCAGCGACTCGCTCCACAGCGCCGTTGTCGAGATTATCGTGAAGAAGGGCGCACGCGTCCGCTATACGACGATCCAGAACTGGTCGAACAACGTCTACAACCTCGTGACCAAGCGCGCGGCGGCCTACCAGGACGCGGTGATGGAGTGGGTTGACGGGAACCTTGGCTCGAAGCTGACGATGAAGTACCCGAGCGTCTACCTGATGGAGCCGGGCGCTCACGGCGAGATTCTGTCGCTGGCGTTCGCCGGCGCCGGTCAGCACCAGGACGCGGGCGGGAAGATCGTCCACGCGGCGTCGAACACGACCTCGACGATCATTTCGAAGTCGCTGAGCAAGGACGGCGGGCGGACGAGCTATCGTGGCCTGTTGAAGGTGTACGAGGGCTGCGAGAACGTGAAGTCGAATGTGCGGTGTGACGCGCTGCTGCTCGATGAGACGTCGCGGTCGGACACGTACCCGACGATGGAGATCGACGCGCCAGACGTGCACATCCAGCACGAGGCATACGTTTCGAAGCTCGGCGAAGACCAGCTCTTCTACCTGATGAGCCGGGGACTGAGCGAAGAAGCGGCGGCCAAGATGATCGTGAACGGCTTCGTGGAGCCGATCGTGAAGGAGCTGCCGATGGAGTACGCGGTGGAGCTGAACCGGCTCATCGAACTCCAGATGGAAGGCGCAATCGGATAGTCACGACGGGCCGGGTGGTAATCGGCCCGTTGTTCATGAACCGGCGGGCGGGGATTAACGTGCCCTGCCGGCTGACGGGAAGGTAAGCAGTATGAGTTCTGCGATAGAGAACACCTCCGCAAGCGGTCTGCTGAGCGCCGCCCTGAGCCGGGCGCTTGGCGAACGGCTCGAGGAGCCGGAATGGCTGGCCGAGATTCGCGCGCGCGGCGCTGCCGTGGCGGCGGCGCTGCCGGCGCCCATCCCGAGCGCGGAGCGGCCCTGGAAGTACTACGACCCCTCGGACCTGCGGCTCGATTCATACACACCGGGTGTCGGTGCAACGCAGCGGGGGACCGCGGACGAGATTCGCGGGCGGTATGGCATCGACGGCGAGTATGCAGCCGTGCTCGTGCAGCAGAACAGCGAGACTGTCGCGAACTGGGGCGAGAACGAAGCCGCAGTCGTGGACTTCCGCTCTGCCGACGAGAAACAACTCGAAGTCATCCGCAAGCATTACGGCACCGTGGTGCCAGTGGACCGCAACAAGTTCACAGGGATGCACTACGGGTTCCAGCGCGGGGCCGTACTCGTCGACGTACCGGCAAACGCGGAGATTCGCCGGCCCATTCGGATCGTGCGGAACTTCGAGCAGGGCGGGCAGTTCGCCGCCCCGCACACGCTGGTGGTCACGGGCGAGAACAGCCGGGTGAGCATCATCGAGGACTTCCGGTCGAGCGAGGAGGACATCCTTGTTGTGCCGGCGGTGGAGCTGGTGCCCGGGCCAGGCAGCGAGATCCGGCATACAACGCTGCACCGATGGGGGAGCGAGACGACGGTCCTTTCGGAACAGCGCACGGTCACGGAGCGGGACTCGGCGATCATCAGCCTGAGCCTGGCGACAGGCGGCAAAGTGGTGAAGTCGCACCTGGAGTCGTCGCTGGTGGGCCGTGGATCTTCGAGCGAACTCTTCGGCCTCTTCCTTGGGGACGAGGGCGAGCACATCAACTTCTTCACGCTCCAGGACCACATCGGGCCGGACACCCGGAGCGACCTGCTCTTCAAGGCAGCGCTGAAGGGACAGGCGCGGGCCGTGTACTACGGGCTGACGCGTGTGGGGCTGGGCGCCAAGAACGCCGACGCGAACCAGGTAAACCGGAACCTCCTCCTGAGCAAGACAGCGCGGGCGGACAGCGACCCGGTACTCGAAATCCTGACGAACGACGTGATCCGGGTGAGCCATGGGGCGACGGCCGGCCCCGTGGACGAAGAGCAACTGTACTACCTGCAGACGCGCGGCATCCCCCATGCCGAGGCGGAGGCATTGCTGGTCCGGGCGTTCCTCGGGCAGGTGCTCGACCGCATTCCGGACGATGCACTGCGCGAGGAATTGACCAACGCGCTGGAGGCCAAATTGGAGCGGGAAGCGTGACCTGGGTCGCATTGACCGCACCCGAGGCCGTTGAAGATGGCCACGCAGAAGTCTTCGAGGCCGATGGCCGGCGCATCGCGCTGTGCAGGGCGGGCGACGAGTTCTATGCCATCGACGACGTCTGCACGCACGACGGCGGCTCCCTCGACCAGGGGACGCTGACGGGCAAGGAGATCGAGTGCCCGCGGCACGGTGCGAGGTTCGACATCGTGACGGGCCGCGCGTTGTGCCTGCCGGCGGTGCGGCCGGTGCGGACCTATCCCACCCGCTTGACCGACGGCCAGGTGGAAGTCGAGATCTAGGCGAGGGCGACAGGAGAGGACATGCTGGACGTAGCGCGCATCCGTAGGGACTTTCCGATCCTGGACCAGGAAATCAACGGGTATCCGCTGGTTTACCTCGACAACGCCGCGACCACGCAGAAGCCGCGCCAGATGATCGAGGCGCTGGTCCGCTATTACGAGACGACGAACGCGAACATCCACCGGGGCATCCACACCCTGGCGCAGCGGGCGACCGAGCAGTACGAAGGTGTGCGCGAGAAGGTGGCCCGTCACATCGGCGCGAACAATCCGCAGAATATCGTGTTCACGCGGAACGCCACGGAGTCGATAAACCTGGTGGCCCGGGCGTGGGGCGATGCGAACGTTGGCGAGGGCGACGAAATCGTCCTGAGCCTGATGGAGCACCATTCGAACATCGTGCCGTGGCAGTTGCTGGCGGCGCGAAAGGGCGCGGTGTTGCGATTCGTCGACGTGACGGACGACGG
>DATBWD010000005.1:0-4987 GCA_036515015.1 Tepidiformaceae bacterium | reverse complement strand
TCCGCGTACCGGGCAGCATGGCTAATCGTAAGTTCACAGAGGTAGGATCCATACAGGAGTCCATTCCGGTTCGACTTCCAGCCAGCATGTGGCCCTACGCGTCCTGAGTTAGCGCGCCATGCGCCTTGCTGTCACCGCCGCCACGAACATCGCCACGAGCGCCGGCAGGATCGATCCCCGCCCGCCTCGCGTTGGCTCCTCCGCGCGCTCCTCCCGCCGCTCGCGGACACGAGCCAGCCGCTGCGGCGAGCCCCGGAAGGGACGTCCGCTGGGCCGGCCCCGAGACACCCGTTCAGCCTCCGCCCGTTCTCGTCTTCCGCCCCACCTGCGGTCGTCCTGTTCCCAATGCGGGCCGCGCAAGGCCCGTTCCTCAGGGACGCGCTCGGATCGGCCTTCAACCTCCTCTGGCACGTCCGGGAGGAAACCCTTCCGCCGGGGCGAGTCGATGGGCACATCCTCCGTGTGTTGCCGGGAGTCCGGCCTGCCACCGTCGAGCGCCGTCTTCCGCCGCCGCTCCTGGGCAAGTTCCGGGTTCACACGCTCCTCGACGATTGCGTTCACCTCGGCCCCGAGGATCAACACCACGCTCGTGATGTACAGCCACAGCAACGCGACCACCACACCGCCGAGCGTTCCGTACGTCGCCTGGTAGTTGCCCATGTTGCCGACGTACCAGCCGAACAGCAGCGTTGCACCCACCCACACCACGATGAACAACACCGCCCCGGGCGTCACCAGCCGGAACTTGTTCCCCTCGATGTTCGGCCCGATCCAGTACATGAACCCCACCCCGAACATCAGCAACAGGATCACCGTTGGCCACCGGACGATGTCGAGCGCCGTCGTGAAACCGTCACCCATCCCGAGGCGGTCGGCAATGTGTTGCCCGAAGAATTGCGTCACGAAGAACACCAGGAACGCCCCGACGACAAGCAACCCGGCGAGGATCGTGATCCCCAGCGCCAGCCCATACCGCTTGTAGAACGGCCGCGTCTCCGACACGTCGTACGCGCGGTTCGTCGCCTTGATGAATGCCGCAATCCCGCCCGACGCCGCCCACAGCGCGCCGATGATGCCGATCGAGAGCAGGCCGCCGTCCCGTCCTTCGATGACCTCCGTAAGCTGTGTTTCGACCACTCCCGCCGCGTCCGCCGGCAGCGCGTCGCCGATCCAGTCCATCACCGTCCCGGTCGGGTCGTCGACGTCCAGGGCGCGTGCCGCGAATCCCCCGAGCGCCGCAAGAAAGATGAAGAAGGGAAACATGGCAAGGAAGAAGCGGTACGTCAGTTCAGCCGCCATCCCGCCCACGTCGTCGGCGGTGTACTGACGGACGGCTTCCTTACCGAGTGCGACCGGTGATGCGTCCCCGAGCCACTTCATGCCGGGCCCTTAGCTCCGGCTCGTGGCGCGCGAGTCCGCCCTGTCCTCGGAATAGTTCTCCTCGGGGTTCGAGCGCTCGCGCCGCCCTCGATCCCGGCTGCCGAACAATTCCCGGACGGTACCCTCGAGGTATTCGGTGGCTTCCGTCTGGAACGCCGCCACCGCCGGGCCCAGCGTCCGCTCGATAAGGCCGAGCGTGAAGCTGCCGCCCTCGTCGCGCCGCCGCGAACGGTCATACGGGTCGTAGTCGTCGTACCGGTTGTAGCGCCGCTCGTCATAGCGGCGGCTGTCGCCGCCACCACGTTCGCTCACCATCGCCGCAGTGAGCCCGGCACCGAAGGCCCCGAGCAAGAGCGACTTCGGATGCTGGCGCACCTCCGATGGCTTCACCGGGTCCGGCACCTTGTCCGTTATCCGGTGACGCTGCTCGTTCAGCCGGTCGATGGTCGTCTCGGCATCCGACCGCAGCCGCTCCTCGAGGTTCTCTACCCTCGCATGGAGTGCCTGCCGTTGCCGTTCGAGGTCACGCTCGATTTCAGTTGACTTCCGGCCCATGAAACATCCTCCCGCATGTGTCCGATTGCTTTGGTGGGCGCCACCTTCACCTGCTTGAAGCGGTTGTAGGCGACGAGACCGGCGATCACGGCGAGGACCAGGATGGCCCCGGCAGTGATCAACGCGGCCGCCCATAGCGGCATCACGAGGTCGAGCGCGAACATGCCGGCAAGCCCAAGGAAGGTCAGCAGCAGGATCCCGAAGGTCGCTGCCACCCCTCCCCAGATCGCGCCCTGCACGGCCGACTGGACCGACTCGCGCATCTCGGCCTTGGCCAGTTCCGTTTCGGTCTGGAAGATTCGGCGAAGGTCCTCGGCGATGCCGCTGAACTCGCCACCCACTTCCCGGGCCTCGGTCCGGCCTCGCTTCAGGTCCTCGCTGATGCTCTCTCGGGTGTCCTGCATGAACGCCACGGCGAACCTACCGCATCATCCTGCCGACGAAGAAGCCGGCCGCCAGGGCACCCACGGCCGCCTGGACCGGGTGGTCCTTCACATACCGCTCGAAGTCGTGCCACATCTCGCCCGTCTCGTGCTCGCGCAGATACGTCGCCGTGTTTTCGAGTTTGTCCGCCACTTTCGTCCCGGCCTGCGCCGCCGTCCCCTCGCCCTGCCCGATTCGCTCGCGAATCTGGTCGGCCGCCGTGTCGAGACCGCTGGCTGTCGCTTCTTTGCCCTGCTCGGCGCGTTCGCGAGCCTGCTGGCCCACTTCCTCCGCCTTCTGACGGGCATCCTCTGTCATCTCGCGGGCGCGCTGGCCCAGGCCTTCTGGCTGCTGCTCAGGGTCGTACGTATCCCCGGCGTAGCGCGGGGGCGCGCCTGCCGTCGGGTCCTGGTTTTCAGCAGTCCCTTGTTCCTTCGAAAGCGGGTCATAGTAGTCGCGTTGCATCGTCATCCTCCTCAGGAGATGCATCCAAGTTACCGCGCCCGAATCGCCGCCAACATAACCACAGCGACTGGCCCGTTTCAGAACCGTCGATATACGCGTCTCGCGCAACAGTGGAGTTCAAGCACCGGCTGAACGCTCGCCCTCGCGGCAGACTTCCGCTGTTTCGGCGAATCAGCCCCTTACGGGATGAGCACTACTCGCCCGAACGCCTGCCGGCTTTCGATGTAGCGGTGCGCCTCTGCCGCCTCCGAAAGCGGGAACCTCCGGTCGATGACCACCTTCAACTGGCCCGCCGCGATGTCCTGCAGCATTTGCTCGATGATCGGCCGCACGCGGGCGGCGTTCATGCCCATCTCGGCCCCGAGGAACACGCCCGTGATCGATGCGTTCTTCTGCATCAGCGGCGAAATGTCCGGCAGCACGTCCTCACGCCCCGCGCGGCCCACCCAGCTTATCCGCCCGCGGTACGCCAGCGCCTGGACGCTCCCCTCCAGCGTCTTCCCCCCGACCGGGTCAACCACAAGGTCGACCCCGCGGCCCCCGGTCAGTTCCATCACCCGCGCAACCATGTCTTCCGTGCGGTAATTGATGCCGTGGTCCATCCCGTAGTCGTGCAGCCGCTGCAGCCGCTCGTTGCTCGATGCCGTCGCCAGCACCGTTGCTCCCGCCCGCTTCGCCAGCTGGATTGCGGCCAGCCCGACGCCTCCCGCCCCCGCCTGGACCAGCACCGTCTCGCCGTCCTCCAGGTGTCCGAACTCGAACAGGCAGTCGTGCGCGGTCCCGAACTCGACAGGCACGCAAGCCGCCTCTTCCAGTGACAGCCCATCGGGCACTACATAACACGCCGACGCGGGCACGGAGACGACTGAGGCGTGCGAGCCGAACCCCATCGAAGCCACCACGCCCTGGCCCGGCCTGAGCGTCTCCACCCGGTCACCCGCCTCGCGTATGACCCCCGCTGCCTGGTAGCCGACGACGTGCGGCGTGGTCGCCATCACCCCGCCCGAACGGTGGAGCAGGTCGCCCCCCTGGATCCCCACCGCTTTCACGTCGATGATCACGCCGCCCGGCCTCACCGTCGGGTCGGGCAACTCCTCGTATCGAAAGACTTCCGGCCCTCCGGTCTCGTAATAGACAGCGGCTTTCATGCGGCACCCCCGACCTTTCTTTCCGCAACTGTAGCGCCGTCCCACACCGCCCCGCCACCGCCCTCCACCCCGGCCGATCTGGTAGCCTAGCCTCATGGTGATGCAAAAGTCGTCGCGGCCCGAGTGGTTGAAAGTCCGATTCCCCATGGGCGCGAACTACCAGCGCCTCCAGGAGTTGATGCGCGGCCAGGAACTCCACACCGTCTGCGAAGAGGCCCGTTGCCCCAACATCGGCGACTGCTGGAACCGCGGCACGGCCACCTTCATGATCCTCGGCGACACCTGCACTCGCTCCTGCGGCTTCTGCGCCGTGAAGACGGGCCGCCCCGAAATACTCGACCATGGCGAACCCCGCCGCGTCGCCCTCGCCGTGCAACGGCTGCGACTGCGCCACGCCGTCATCACCAGCGTCAACCGCGACGAACTGCCCGACGGCGGCGCCGCCATCTTCGCCGAAACCATCCGCTGGGTGCGGCGCCTCTCCCCCGGCACGACCATCGAAGTCCTCATCCCCGACTTCAAGGGCGACCGCGACGCCCTCGCCACCGTGATGGCCGCCCGGCCCGAGATCCTCAACCACAACACCGAAACCGTCCCCCGCCTCTACCGCCGCGTCCGCCCCCAGGCCATCTACGAGCGGTCCCTCGAACTGCTCCGCACCGCCCGCGAAATGGATGCCGGTGCGCTAACCAAGAGCGGCGTCATGGTCGGCCTCGGCGAGACGAAAGACGAACTGCTCGCCGTCTTCCGCGACCTCGCCGCCAACGAGGTCGATATCCTCACCGTCGGCCAGTACCTCCAGCCCACCCACGACCACCTCCCCGTCGAGCGCTACTGGCATCCCGATGAGTTCGCCGAACTCAAGGAGTCCGCGCTCGCGATGGGGTTCCGCCACGTCGAATCGGGCCCATTGGTACGCAGTTCCTACCACGCCGAGGAGCAGGCCGGCCACGACGTGGACGGCTCGCCCATGCTCATGCCACGCGACCAGGACCCGGACTCTTTCGCCCTTCCCG
>DATBWD010000004.1:0-2980 GCA_036515015.1 Tepidiformaceae bacterium | reverse complement strand
CGGGTTGCGCGGTGCGAGACGAAGGAACGTGGATCACGCCCACGCTGATGGACGGTTACATCCGGCTGCACGGGGTGGGGTGGGCGCACAGCTTCGAAGTGTGGACGCAGGAGGGGGAACTGGCCGGCGGCCTCTACGGGGTCGCGGTAGGAGGGATGTTCGGGGCGGAGTCGATGTTCTACCGGGTGAGCGACGCATCGAAGGTTGCGGTGGTGGCGATGGTCCAGCACTGCCAGCGGGTGGGCGTCTCACTGATCGACCTGCAGGTGCTGACGACGCATACGGCGTCGCTGGGGGCGATCGAAGTGAGCCGGGAGGAGTACCTGGCGCGGCTGGCTGAGGCGATCGATGGGCCGGTGGTGTTCGCGGAGGGGTAGGGCGTTGTGGCGCCCTGGCAGGATCCGGCCTTCCCATACCCGGAAACTATCACGGACATGGCGCCCGGGTTTTGGACGCTGCAGCGGTTGCGGGCCTACGATGCTCGAACCATGTCTACCTACCGAATCCTTCTCACCCCCGGCGACGGCATCGGCCCGGAAGTCCTCGAAGAAGCGACGAAAGTGCTCGAACGCGTGCAGCGGCGCTTCGGCCACGAGTTCCAGTACGACGAAGAGGTCATCGGCGGCGCGGCGATCGACAAGTACGGGACGGCGCTGCGGAGTGAGACGCTGGCGAAGGCGACGGCCTCACACGCGGTCCTGTTCGGTGCCGTCGGTGGGCCGAAGTGGGATGACCCGAAGGCGAAGGTACGGCCGGAGCAGGCGATCCTCGGGATGCGCAAGGGGCTGGGGCTGTTCGCGAACCTGCGGCCGGTGCGGGTAAACCCGCTGATGCTGGACGACAGCACGCTAAAGCCGGAAGTGTTGCGCGGCACGGACATGGTGGTGATCCGGGAACTGACGGGCGGGATCTACTTCGGGCGGCCGCAGAAGCGGTGGACGACGTCGCGCGGGCGCGAAGCGGTCGACACGCTGCGATACAGCGAGCGGGAGGTGGAGCGGATTCTCCATGTGGCCTTCAAGCTGGCGCGGACGCGGCGCAAGAAAGTCACGAGCGTGGACAAGGCGAACATCCTCGACACGAGCCGGATGTGGCGGGAGATTGCGACGGAAGTTGGGCAGCAGTACCCGGACGTTGAACTGGAGCACATCCTGGTGGACGCGTGCGCGATGTATCTGCTGCGACGGCCGGCCAGCTTCGACGTGATCGTCACAGAGAACATGTTCGGGGACATCCTGACCGACGAGGCGGCGATGCTCGCCGGTTCGATGGGGATGATGCCATCGGCGAGCCTGGGCAAGCAGCGGAGAGACGGGACAGGAATCGGCCTGTATGAGCCGATCCATGGGAGCGCGCCGGACATCACGGGGCAACGCAAGGCGAACCCGCTGGCGATGATCCTGAGCACCGCCATGATGCTGCGCCTATCGCTTGGGCTGGAGGCCGAGGCGAAGGCGATCGAGGAGGCTGTCGACGCGGTCCTGGAAGAGGGATATCGCACGCCCGACATCGCGGGTGAGGGGTCGAGACCGGTCGACACGGCGAAAATGGGGAGCCTGGTAGCGGAGCGGATTTAGCTCCGGAGCGGCAGTGGGAGGGGAGAGGATCGATAGCGGCCACGGATGGTAGAATCAAGCCGCTGTATACAATCCTCTCGACCTGCACCCGGCCCACCGGGCGCCCAAACCAAGGAGAACGCCATCCCAATGACCGAGATTGCCCGGGGCCTTGAGGGCATCAACGTAACCGCGACCAAGCTCTGCCGGATCGACGGACAGAAAGGCGAGCTAATCTACTCCGGTTACGACATCTACGACCTTGCCGAGAAATCGACATTCGAAGAGGTCGCGTTCCTGCTCTGGAACCAACGGCTACCGTCGAAGGCGGAGTACGACGAGCTTCGAGAACGGCTGGTTTCGGAACGGGAGCTATCGGACCTCAACGAGCGCTTGCTGCGGGAACTGGTAGGCCACGTGCGGCCGATGCGGTCGCTGGAAATTTGCGTTGAGGTCGTGGGTGCGATGGACCCGAAGTCGAGCGACCTTTCGAACGCGCAATTGAAGCAGGCTGCGGCGCGACTGACCGCCCGGATGGCGACGGTGGTGGCTGCCCACCATCGTCTGCGGCTTGGGAAAGAGCCTGTCGCACCGCGAGCAGACCTTGGTCACGCCGCGAACTTCCTGTACATGCTGAATGGGGAAGAGCCTTCGCCGCTGCACGCGCGCACGATGGACGTGGCGATGATCCTCCACGCCGAGCACGAGATGAATGCTTCAACGTTCTCGGCGATTGTGACCGCTTCCACCCAGAGCGACATGTATTCGGCAATTGCGTCGGCAATCGGCACGTTGAAGGGCCCGCTGCACGGCGGCGCCAACGAGGCGGTCTATAAGCTGGTCGACGCGATCGGGACCGAAGAGAACATCCCGCAACATATCGAGGCGTTGCTGGCGCGGGGCGACCGGGTGATGGGCATCGGTCACCGCATCTACAAGACGACTGACCCGCGGGCTGTCATCCTCGAACGCCTCGGCCACCAGGTGGCGGAGGGCTCGCCGGACCGGAAGTACTTCGACCTTTCGCTCAAGCTGCGGGACTACCTGGCGAAGAAGCTCGAAGGGCGGCCGCTCTATCCGAACGTGGACTTCTTCAGCGCCTCGGTCTACAAGATGCTGGGGATCCCGAGCGACCTGTACACGCCGATCTTCGCGCTCGCGCGGATCACGGGGTGGACTGCCCACCTGCTGGAGCAGTACGCCGATAATCGCCTGGTGCGCCCGAACGCGCTCTACGAGGGGGCGGCGAACCGCCCATATGTGGGGCTCGACCAGCGCAATTAGGATCGTCGAACGACGGCAGACGGAAGGGCACCTGGAACCGGGTGCCCTTCGCGTTTCTCCGCAGATGGGTTAAGGGCTAGAGGCCCTCGCGGCGGCGTTCTTCGAAGCCCTCGTCACCTTCGGACTTACGGGTTTCAAGG
>DATBWD010000003.1:0-9151 GCA_036515015.1 Tepidiformaceae bacterium | reverse complement strand
AAATGCCGTTCGCGATGTTCTTCAGGAGCATCGTCTTCCCGGCCTTCGGCGGCGAGACGATGAGCCCACGCTGCCCCCGCCCGACCGGCGCAACGAGGTCGATGAGCCGGTTCGTCAGGTTCTCTGGCGTGGTCTCCAGCTTCATTTGCTCACGCGGGAAGATCGCGGTCAGGTTTTCGAAGTAGGGCCGCCGCTTCGCCGTTTCCGGGTCCAGCCCGTTCACTGCCTCAACCTTCAGCAGGCCGTAGTACTTCTCGTTGTCCTTTGGGTGCCTCACCTGCCCGGTGACGTAGTCTCCCGGCCGGAGGGCGAACCGTCGCAACTGTGACTGCGAAACGTACACGTCGTGCGGCCCGGGGAGCATGTTCTCCCCGATCCGCAGGAACCCGTAGTTCCCGTCGTCGCTGATCTCCAGGTAGCCTCCGGAGAAGATGTTCCCCCGAGCTTCCGCCTGTGTCTGCAGCAGCTTGAAGATGAGGTCCGTCTTCCGGAGCGTGCTCGCTCCTTCGACGCCCAGTTCATCGGCGATGGCTATCAGCCCTTCGCGTGGCGTGCTTTCGAGTTCGGCGATGTTTAGAGGTGTGGTCATAGTTGCTCGCGGCGGTTGCTTGGATTTCGGGGGTTACTTGTGCTTGCTGTCAGGGATGTTTTTCCGAAGTGTGAGGGGTCGGCGCGTCGGCGCAGCCGAGCCAGTGAACGAGAGCGGTATCGTTTCTCTACAATCGTCGTTACGTGGGAACGGTAGAAGGGACCGGGGCGCCCAATCGGCCACCCGTCTATCAGACGCCTTGAGCATACGATGACTGCCATTCACTCGGCAAGTGGTCCTCTCCCCCGTTGCCTCCACACCACGAAATCTCGCCCCGCTTTGCGTCTGCGCCCGCTCCCCGGTACGCTTGACCTTCTCGACTTCACTTAACAACGGGAAACAATACGGTCATGGCGAACAACAAATCCGCGATTAAGCGGTGGCACCAGTCCCTCAAGCGGCGCGACCGCAACCGCTCCACCCGCTCCCTGGCACGCTCCGCCGTCCGCACCCTCCGCGAAACGGTGGCCGACGGCGCCGCGCAAGAGGAGGTCAAGGAATCCCTCAGCAGGGCCTACTCCGCACTCGACCGCGCCGCCAAGAAGGGCGCCATCCACACCGGCAAGGCCGACCGCCAGAAGCGCCGCCTCGCCGCCCTCATCGCGCGCGAACAGTAAGCTCGTCGCTCTCATCAGTTTCGAGGCGCCTGTCAGCTTGGCAGGCGCTATTCGTTTACCCCTCGCTTGCTCTTTTCCTTCATTGAAATCCCCAATCCCCTGACAGAAAGCCCTGCCACTCGTGGTACTCTGGGGCTGCCCGGAAACGGAGGGTCAGCGTGTTCGGCCTAAGGCCCTGGTCTCTCGCCGCCGCCATGGCGGCGGTGCTTCTCCTCGTGGCCTGCAGCGGCCGGGACGGCGGCCCTGGCCCTACGCCGACGCTCACGCCAACGAGTTCTCCCACTACCCCCACGACACCCATCCCAAGTGCAACCGCCACTCCTCCCGCCCCGACGGCAACTGCGACCGTCCCCGCGGCGACCGCCACTCCGACGCTCCCGCCCGCGACTGCTACGGCCACTCCCACGACGGCGCCGGCGCCCACGCCCACCTCCGCTGCCCAGCCCGGCCAGCTCATCTGGAGCGGCTCACGCGGTTCGAATATGGTCGCCCTCACCCTCGATATGGGTGGCCGTGTCGACCCCGCGCTCGATATCATGAACTGGCTCATCGAGAATCGCGTGCCCGCCACCATCTTCATGACCGGCTCCATGGCCGACAACCAGAACACCGACGCCGGCCGCCAGGTGCTCCAACTCGTCGATAGCCACCGCGACCTCTTTGTCCTCGCCAACCACAGCTATAGCCACCCCGACTTCCGCGACCTCAACCTCGAGCAGATGCAAGCCGAACTTCGGCGCACCGAGGAGGCCATCGTGAAGTACACCACCGCCCCCACGAAGCCCTACTTCCGTCCTCCCTACGGCGGCCAGAACGCCGCGGTCGTCTCCGGGGTCGCCTCGGCCGGCTACCACAAGACCATCATGTGGGATATCGACACCATCGACTGGCGCCCCGTGGCCGACGGCGGCCCGACCGCCGACGACATCGTCAATAAGGTGGTGGGCAACGCCCAGGGCGGCTCCATCGTCCTCATGCACCTCGGCGGCTACAACACCTACGAAGCGCTCCCACGCATCGTCTCCGGGCTCAAGGCGAAGGGCCTCACCCCCGTCACCCTCGCCGACATGCTCGGCCGTTGACCCCACCCCAGTTGCCTCCACGAAGTTACACCCCACAATTGCCGTGTCATGACTGCTGAGCCTCCTCGCGCCACCCGGGTCGATATCGTCCTGCCCTGTTACAACGAGGTCGGTGTCCTTCGCCAGACAGTCGAGACGCTCATCGAATTTGCCGCCGCACACCTCGACTACGACTGGCGCGTCGTGATCGCCGAGAATGGCTCCACCGATGGCACCGCTGAGCTCGCCGAACAACTCGCCAGCGAAGACCAGCGTGTCATCGCTCGCACTTCCCGCCAGAAGGGGCGCGGCCTCGCCCTGAAGCGCGTCTGGATGCAGAGCGAGGCCGATATCGTCTGCTACATGGATGTCGACCTCAGCACCGATATCGCCCATCTGCCGGACCTGCTCCGCCTGGTCTCCGATGGCCGCTGCGATGTCGCCATCGGCTCCAGGCTCGCCCGCGGAGCCGCGACCCGCCGCTCGCTCAAACGCGAGATCACCTCCCGCGGCTACGTCTTTCTCATCCGCGCCACCTTCCCCCGGATGAAGCTCACCGATGCCCAGTGCGGCTTCAAGGCGCTCAACCGCAAGGTGATCGAGCAAGTCGTTCCACTCGTCGAAAACCCCATGTGGTTCTTCGATACCGAACTGCTCGTGCTCGCCCACCGCAAGGGCTTCCGCATCTGCGAACTGCCCGTCCGCTGGATAGAAGACCGCGACACCAAGGTCCGCATCGTCGACACCGCACTCGAAGACATCCGCGGCCTCCTTCGCATGCGATTCAAGCGGATATGATTGCGTTATGGATTCGCACCTTCGCTGCAATACTCCCGCTGCCCCCGAATCCATACCATCGCGTAAATGCGCGCGATAGTACGTTTGACCCCTTCTGCGGGCCGATGTATAAACCCATTGCTACGAGATTCACAATGTCTCCGACTGTGACCAGCCCCACGGCGGTTACAGGCTCGGTCGAAGGGGGGACTGCCGACCTTGGACTTCGCTAACCTGCCACACGATTTTGCCGAGGCGCTCGAACTCGTCTTCGTGTTCATCACTATCCTTGCGTCGCTTGGGATCATGGTGGCCTTCGGCCGCTGGTGGCAGCGCTAGGACCGGGAGGAGAAGCCATGGCCGTCGAACAACCCACGCGACCAACGCTTGCGGATAAGCTCTACGACAAGATGTTCCACAACTACGTGTGGAAATCCATCTTCCGTACCGGCTACCCCAACACCCCCCGCAACCAGATGCTGGTCGTCGCCACCAACGTCTTCCTCCATCTCCACCCCACCCGCATCCACCGCACGCACGTCAAGGTCACCCACACCTACTGCCTGGGCGGCCTCTCGTTCTTCATGTTCCTCGGGCTGACCGTCACGGGAATCCTCCTGATGTTCTACTACGTCCCCAGCGTCGAACGGGCCTACCTCGACATCCAGAACATCGAGACCTCCGTCCAGTTCGGCCAGCTGATGCGCAACATGCACCGCTGGATGGCCCACGCCATGGTCATCCTCGTCTTCCTCCACATGATGCGCGTCTTCTATACGGGCGCCTATAAGCCGCCACGCGAATTCAACTGGGTGGTCGGTGTCATCCTCCTCGTGCTCACCTTCCTCCTCAGCTTCACCGGCTACCTGCTTCCGTGGGACCAGCTGGCGTTCTGGGCCATCACCGTCGGCACCAACATCGCCGGCTCCGCCCCCATCCTCGGCCCCAAAACCCGCTTCTGGCTCCTCGGCGGCTTCGAAGTTGGCCCCGACGCCCTGATTCGCTTCTACACCCTGCACGTCATCGGCCTGCCCCTGCTGGCCGCCATCTTCATGGCCGTTCACTTCTGGCGAATCCGCCGGGACGGCGGCCTGGCAAGGCCTCTCTAAGCCATATGGAATCTCGAGCAGGATAAGGATCTATGGCCACCGCAGTAGTTGCCCGACCGGCCGCACGCCCCCAGGCCCGTGCCCGCGACGAGGAAGTCCTCGTCTGGCCCGACCTCGTCTTCATCGAATTCGTCGCGGCGATGGTGTTCACCATCACCCTCTTCCTGCTGTCGGCCGTCATGAACGCCCCCCTCCAGGACCAGGCCAACGCCGACGTCACGCCGAACCCCTCCAAGGCGCCCTGGTATCTCCTCAACCTCCAGGAACTCCTCCTTCACATGAACGCCGCCATGGCCGGCGTTATCGTCCCAACCGTCTGGCTCGTCCTCATGGCCGCCTTCCCCTACTTCGACCGCGAGCAGGAAGGCCAGGGCGTCTACTTCGGCGCTGAAAACGCCGTCAAGCTCACCATCGCCGGGGGTCTCGTCGGAATCTTCGGCACCTGGCTGCTCATCCTCTGGGATGCCGGCATGATCGCCCGGGGCATTGGCGCGCTCGGCATTTCCGGCGGGGATACCTTCCGCTTCCTCGAAAACGTCCGCTCCATCCAGACACAGTTGCCGTGGCCCGACTGGTCACGCGAGATAACCTACTCCCCGTGGAACATCGTCATCCTCGGAGAGGACTTCCAGAACCTCGACTTCCCGGCCTGGCTGGTCGAACAGGGCATCCCCACGGCCATGCTCGTCGGTCTGCCAGCCCTCATGGTCTTCGTCATGTGGCGGATGGGTTGGGTGATCTCGCGCCATACCGCCCTCATTGCCCTCTTTAGCGGCTTCGTCGGCGCCTATGCCGTGCTTACCGTCGTCGGCACTGGTTTCCGCGGACAGGGTCAGGAGCTCGTCTTCCCCTGGCAGCTGAAGCTCAGCGAGGGCATAGCCGGTCAGGAGCCCCACTAGACATGCATCACGACTGCGGCCATCGGCCGCTAGCGGAACGAGAACCATGAGCCAAGCACAATCCTCAGCCCCCGGTGGCGCCCAGCGTCGCATCGAGTACGCGCGCCAGGTTGAAGCGCGCAAGTTTGCCCGCCGCTCATTCCTCCGGGTGAGCGTGTTCGCAGGCCTCACCCTCACGGTCGGCGCACTGCTGGCCGGCTTCCTCGGCTTCTTCAACCTTCGCGGCCCTTCCGGCTTCGGCGGCGTCATCAACCTTGGCCGCGACCGCGTCCCTCCTCCCGGCGACGATCCCGTCCGCGTCTCCGAAGGAAAATTCTGGCTGGTGAACCTTGCGGGCGCCGAAGGCGATGTCAACGCCACCGGCGGCACAGGCGGCCTCATGGCGCTCTACTGGAAATGCCCCCACCTCGGGTGCACCGTCCCCTGGAACCCCGCATTCGACGGCGCCGCCGTCAACTACCCCGGCATCCAGGGCTGGTTCCGCTGCCCCTGCCACGGATCCACCTACTCCCGCGCCGGTATCCGTGTCTTCGGGCCGGCCCCGCGCTCGATGGACACCATGCTACTCACCGTCAACGCCGATGGTTCGCTCAACGTGGACACCGGCACAATCCTAAGCGGGGGCCCCGACAATCCGCTCCGGGCGATCCCCTACTCAGGCTAGCCGGAGGGACGATTGAACACCCAGAAGCAGATCTTCCTCATCGTCGTCTCGCTCTTCGTCCTCGTCGGCGGCTGCGCGGCCTACACCGCCATCGACCTCACCTATCGCGGCCCCCAAAAAGAGGACTACCAGAAAGAAGAGTCGATCCGGCGCGGCGCCCTGCTCTTCGCCAACAACTGCCGCACCTGCCACGGTAACCGCGGCGAAGGCGGCGTCGGCCTCCCCCTCCACCGCGAAGAATGGGGCGACCAGGATCCCCTCGTCCTCCAGTCCACCCGCGACATGCTCACCCGAACGCTCACCTGTGGCCGCGCCGGCACTCTCATGCCTTCATGGCTCAACAAATTCGGCGGCGCGCTCAACGAACGTCAGATCGAACACATCGTCAACCTCCTGACGGCCCCCTATGGCGAGACCTACCTTGGCGATGCAGGGCAGCCATCCAATCTCGGCTGGCAGGAAGCCGAGGAGTTCGCCCACAACCTCAACACCGAGTTGACCGCCATCGTCGGCGGCGATTCCCTCCAGTCCATCGCCAAACGGCACGGCATCGGCCCCGGCCTGCTCTCCGAACTGAACGACGGTATGCCGGTGAACGTCTTCATCGAGCGGGGCACCACCATCAACCTGCCTCGCGACCACACCTACACGGTCTACCGCGACAATGAGACGCTGGAGCGGATCGCCGATGCCCGCTACGTCGGCGCGCAGATCCTCGCCGAAACCAACGGCTTCCCCCGCTACCGCCTCACAGTGGAGCGCACTGACGTCGAATTCAAAATCTTCGATGAGCAAGGAAACGAAGTACCCGGGCTCCTTCCCGGCACGCTCCTCGAACTCCCCGACGGCGCGACTTACACCGTCACCGCCGGCGATACGATCCAATCCATCGCCGAACAGCACGGCATCACCCCCGCGCAGTTGACCGGCCTCAACGAATCTGTCCTTGGTGACCTCGAGGCCGACGCCGAAATTCCCTTCGAACGGACCCTGGTCCTGCCCGAAGGGACCCGCGCGGTCGTTGGCCCCACCGACACGCTCGCCCTCATCGCCACGCGCTTCAACGTCGAAGAATCCGAACTCACACAGTTGAACAACGTCCAGGGCGGCAACGGTCTGCCGGCAGAACTCGAACTTCCCGATGGGACCGCCTACACCGTCCAGCCGGGCGATAGCGCCCGGACGCTCGTCGACCGCGTTGTCACCGGCGTGACCGCCGAGGAACTCGCGCGCCAGAACCAGGTCGGCGTCGAGGAGATCCTCGGCAGCGATGTCGTGCTCAAGCTTCCTAAGATCAACGAATACAAGGTCCAGGGTCAGTCGCTCGAAGACCTCGCCCAGAACTACTCGAACGTCTCGCCAGAAGCACTGGCCGAAGCCAACGAGATCGACCCCGAGGCGCCCGTCCGCGTCGGCACGGCACTGCACTTGCCCGAAACCGCCTGGGGCACGGCCCCTCCCGACACTCGCAACCCCGGTACCGCCTGCGTCCAGCACGCCGTGCCTCCCGCCGTGTTCGAACAACTCCCGGGCGTCGGTGAACCCGCCGCTCCTGTCGAACGCCCCGCGACGGCCTCCACCGAGGTGGTCATCGAAGGCAAGGACAACGACTGGATCCTCACCGCCGATGGCGTCGCACAGCCTGCCAACAAGGGCGTCGTCCTCATCCCGCGTGGGACCACCATCCAGTTCGTCGGTGTCTCCGCCATCCATACCATCACCGTCAATCGGGAAAAGGAAGGCGACGACCTCCGCCCGGGCCAGACACGCGACCTTACCTTCGACACGGCCGGCACCTTCGTCATCACCTGCGACTACCACCCGCCGATGCTCGCGAACATCTTCGTGGAGTAGCCGCAGGACATAACAACTGGGCAGCGAAGCTCACCGCCCCGCTGCCCCCAGGCCCCAACCTCGTTTGACGCTCTCCGGTCCGCTGGATACGATCCCGCTCACGGACTGCGTTTTCACGAGCGCCACACTGTCTCAGACTTCAAGGGGGAACTGTCCATGCCAGCACAGACGGGGAAGCGATACACCTGCCCCACCTGCGGCTCAGAATTCATCGTCACCAAGGGCGGCGATGGCGAGCTTACCTGCGGCGGCACGCCGCTCGAACTGAAAAAGTAACAGGAGCGGATACACAATGGCTGTACAACTCGGCAAGCGCTACAAGGACGAACAGACCGGCATCGAACTGCTCGTCATCAAGCCCGGCAACTGCGAACTCAAGGTCGATGGGCGCGCTATGGAACTGCTCCAGCCCAAGGTCCTCCCTTCCGCCGACTAACCTCGGACCACTTGTAAGCATTGAAGACGGGGCCCTGCGTCCCGTTTTCGTTCGTCTACCGCCACCCCCGCAGGCTTCCGTAAAGCCGGTGATGATGGTAGTTTGAAACGGCTGCCGCCAAACCCGGCGGCCATGACCAGGCGAGAAGGCGGGGTGATACCCTCAGTTGGCAGAAGTAATCATCGGCGACAACGAGTCGTTCGAAGGTGCCCTCAAGCGCTTCAATAAGCGCGTTCAGCAGGACGGCATACTGGCCGAAGCCCGGCGCCGCGAACACTACGAAAAGCCGAGCGTGAAGCGGAAGAAAAAGGAAGCCGCTCGCATCCGCAAGCTGCGCAAGAAGCAGCTTCGGAGTGAAGCCCGCGCCCTCACCCGGCGCTAAGGCGCGAACAACGGATACTCGCAGGCCCGGGCACTGACCGGGCCTGCTTCATTGTTGGAGCACCCCCATGGCCAATCTCAAGGAACGCATCCAGTCCGACCTCAACGACGCCGTCCGCGCCCGCGACGACATCCGCAAGGGCGCCCTCCGTATGCTCACCGCCGCCGTCCGCAATGCCGAGATCGAAGCCCGCGGCGAACTCGCCGAAGATGCGCTCCTTGCCGTCGTCCAAAAGCAGGCCAAGCAGCGCCGGGAAAGCATCGCCGAATTCCGCAAGGGGGGCCGGGAAGACCTGGCCACCAAGGAAGAAAGCGAACTCCACGTCCTCGAAGGCTACCTCCCGCAGCAGGCCGAACGCTCAGAGATCGAAGCCGAAGCCCGGAAGGTCATCGCGGAGACCGGCGCTGCCGGCCCCCGCGATATTGGCCGCGTCATGCCTCCACTCGTCCAGAAGTTCGCCGGCCGCGCCGATGGGCGCCAGATCAACGAAGTCGTCCGCGAACTCCTTGGCAGTTAGTGGCCCCCGGACACCCCTCGCCAGGACGCCTTTCTGCGCTGACGCCCCCTCGGTGAGGCGCCTGGCCCACTAGCCGGCGCCTTTCGCCGATCGACCTCTGGTATCATCGATCAGGCTCATGTTTCGACGCCGTCCAACCTCCGTTACATCGCGCAAGGCTGCCCTCCTCTTCGGACTGCTGATGGCCGTCGCGACCATGCCCCTCGTCATCCCCGGTCTCCCGATGGGCAAGGTGACGCACGTCGG
>DATBWD010000002.1:0-2959 GCA_036515015.1 Tepidiformaceae bacterium | reverse complement strand
CCGGAGTCGGTATCGCTGTTGCTGTGGGACGGCGGGCGAGTGCTGCTGGTGCGTCGTGGGCGCGGCGGGCTGTTCCCATCGACGTGGACGCTGGCGGGCCGTGAACTGGCACGCGGCGAACCGCCGGAAGCCGCCACCCTGAGCGCCGCCGAGGAGTTGGTGGGGGTCGAGACGAGCCATATCCGGCTGCTATGCAGCCTTTCACAGCCATCGCCGTTTCGCGACGAGCGCGGGCCTGACTCGCTGTTCCAGGTGATCACGTGGGAGGGAGAGCCTCCCGTGTCGGAGAGGTTGCGCTGGTTCACGCTCGACGAACTGGGAAGCATTCGCATCTTCCGCGAAGCACGCGACACGCTTCGAGCCGTTTGCGCTACCCTGCCCGCTACGCAGACAGCGGAGGTGGTGCGATGACGGACACACGCCCGGAACGCGTCTACGGCGTGCTGGTCCGGGACGGAAGGGTGTTTCTCGCGGATTACCGGGGGAGGCCGGGCTTACCTGGAGGGGTTTTCAGGGCGATGGCCGATGACCGGAAGGGAGAGTTACGGGCGCACCTGTATGACGCGCTCGGGATCGACGCGCGGGCGATCTGGGCCCAGGGCGCGTTCCTGTACCAGCACCCGGACGAGATGGACGAGCGATTTTCGGGCTTCTACACGGTCTGGGAGTGGGACGGCGAGATCCCGCAGGAAGCAGGCACCTGGGAAGGGCCAACGGGCGTGGCTTCGGCCAACCTCCCGCCGTCGTTGAAGATTCTCCTTACGAGCGTCCTCGCCACACAAGCGATCAAGACGACATGAGCCAGTCGATTCATCTCGCGGCAATCGTCGTGCGCGACGGGCGTCTGTGGCTGCACCGGCCGGGGCCGGACGGCCAATGGGAGCTACCCGGCGGGGCGCTTCAGGAAGAGCACGTAGACACCGACGGCGGCATCGATGAGATCCTCACGTCGTTCGGCGTCAACGCCCCGGCAATCGATGAGGACTTCGTCGAGACGATCTACCTGCCGGACGGCGAGGGCAGTCACATCGTCTACAACATCTACGCGCCGAGCGACTGGGTCGGCGAGCCCTCGACTCCGCCGGGGGTCGGTTCCGGGTGGTTCGGGCTCACCGAACTCGACTCCATCGAGATGGACCCGGCCGTCCGCAACGCAATTCTTGCCGCCTTCGGCCTGAGACAGTCCGACGACATGAGCGAGATGATCATGACCGCGATGAGCGGGGCGCTGTCGCACATCATGGAGCCGGAGCCGGCTCCGGCCCACGCGAACCGGCAGGACGCCGGTCGCGACGTGCTGCGGACGCTGGGCGGCGGGAACCCGAGGTCGGAGGAACAACTCCGGAATCGCTTCCCGGAACTGGCCGACGACGTGCTGGAATTCGTCCTCGGCGACGCCTGGCAACACCCGGCACTGGACCGGAAGATGCGCAGCCTGCAGATCGTCGCGATGCTGGCGGCGATGGGTGGCAGGCCGGGTCCGCTGCGTTCGCACATCAACGGAGCGCTCAACCACGGCGCGACGCCGGAGCAGGTCATCGAGACGCTGCGGATGGTGGCCGTCTATGCAGGTTTCCCGGCGGCAATGGAAGCATGGCCGACAATGGAGGAAGTGTTTGCGGCGCGCGGGCTGCCGCGGCCGGGGGGACCGACACCGTGAAAGCCGTCCTCTGGGACCTCGACGACACCCTGCTCGAGACGCTGCCGGGGCGCATGCAGGCGCTCGCCCATGCGCACGAGCGGTGTGTCGGCACGCGTACCGACCCCGTTGCGTTGTGGCGCTCGCACCGGGGGGGCACGCTCGAGGATCTCGGCAGGAGACTTCTCGGGGAAGATTACCGGCGATTCGCAGCCATCTACCGGGAGTACTACTACCGCGAGGTGCGCCGGGCTGATGCCTATGCCGGGGTGGAGGGTGTGCTGCGCGCGTGCCTGGCAGCCGGGGTGCCGATGGCGGTGGTCACGTCGAAGGTGTCGTGGGGCGCCATAGATGAACTCGGGCGGGCGGGGCTGTTGCAGTATTTCGCTGCCGTCGTGGGGTTCGACGACACGGAACTCCACAAGCCCGACCCGGAGCCGGTCTTCGCCGCGCTCGACCGCATGCTTGTGGACGACGCCGAGGGCGTGCTGTTCGTGGGCGACAGCCCGGCGGACATCATGGCAGCGCGCAACGCGGGCTGCCGGTCGGTCGCAGCGATGTGGGGAACGCTGGACAGCGAACTTCTGCTGGATGTGTACCCCGACCACGTGGCGCAGCGACCGGGCGACATCCTCGAGTTGCTCAGCAGCGCGGCGGGAGCGGCACGCTGATGGCGGCGATGGAGATGCAGAAGCACGTCGCGCACCTCGGGGTGCGGTTCTACCGGGCCAACGGCGTGGACATGGTGCTCGTGCCCCTCATCGCCGAGGCAGCAACGTTCACACGGTCGGCCGGGGACGGGTACTTCCTGGTGGCGTTGATGGGCGACCCGAGCGCGGCCTACCCGTTGGACCTTCGTTCGCCGACGTCGTACCAGCCGGACTACCTGGCATCGAAGTTCAAGCTAGACCGGCGTGGCTACGGTTACACCCCGGAAGAGTTGGCGGCGGCGCTGCGAGAAGTAGCGACCGACCTGCAGCACGAAGAAGGGCTCGACCGATGACGACCCTGCTGATCGATAACTACGACAGCTTCACCTACAACCTCTACCAGTACCTGGCGGAACTTGGCGAGGAGGTGGTCGTAATCCGGAACGACCAGGTAACGGTCGAGGAGTGCAAGCAGCTGCAACCTGACCACGTGGTCATTTCGCCGGGGCCTGGCAACCCCGCGGAGGCGGGTATCTCGCGCGACGTCATCCGGGCGTTCGCGGGGAGCGTGCCGGTGCTGGGCGTGTGCCTCGGGCACCAGTGCATCTATGACGTCTACGGGGGGACGGTGACGGGCGCCGGGGAGATCAAGCACGGGAAAATCTCGGCG
>DATBWD010000001.1:0-2150 GCA_036515015.1 Tepidiformaceae bacterium | reverse complement strand
CGTCGACGGCGAGCCGCTGCATTTCGAGGCGGTCAACACGCTGCTCGCCGAAGAAGGGAAGGCCATCAGCCTCGAAGCCTACAAGCCCTACATGGGCACGAAGACCGGCTGGGCCGATATGATGCGCGACTTCAACCTCGGCAAGTCCGATGAGTACTACGCCGCCCGCTACCACGAGCTGATCCTCGAGCAGTACCGCACCTGCAGCATCGCCGAACCGGGCGCGCTCGACCTCGTCCGCGCCATCAAGGGCCGGGGGATGCCCGTTGGCGTGGCCTCCTCGTCGCGCGACTCCTGGGTGGCCGCCTGCCTCGGACGCATCGACCTCCTCCACGAGTTCGACGCCGTCGTTACGGGCAGCGATATCGAACACGGCAAGCCGGCGCCCGACATCTATCTGCTCGCTGCCGAGCGGCTGGGGGTCAACCCGCGGCGCTGCCTGGCAATCGAAGATGCGCCTGCAGGCATCGAGTCCGCGAAGAACGCGGGCATGACCTGCTGGGCGGTGCGCACCGAATACACGCGCGGGCTGCCCCTTCCGTCGCCACATCGCGAGTTCGATCGCCTCGCCGACATCGACCTTAAGGACATCCTGGGGGTGGCAGCATGACAGCACTGGTCCTTCGTGAAGACAAAGACGGCGTGGCAACGCTCACGCTCAACCGGCCGGAGGCGCTCAACGCTCTCAGCCCGACGCTCTTCGCCGAACTCCGCAAGCACATCGACGATATCGCCGCCCAGGTCGACACGGTCGGCTGCGTTATCCTCCGCGGGGCGGGCCGTTCGTTTTCGGCCGGGAACGACATCAAGGCCATTCAGGCGGGCGACCGCGCCCCCTCGCCTCTCTTCCAGGCCGAGACGCTGGATGCCATTGAAGCCATGCCGCAGCCGGTGATCGCCGTGGTCCACGGGCATTGCTACACGGGCGCGCTCGAACTGATGCTTGCCTGCGACCTCGCCATCGCTGGCGAATCCGCCCGCTTCGCCGACACGCACGGCCGCTGGTCCATGACTCCGACGTGGGGCATGAGCCAGCGCCTTCCCCGGCGAATCGGCCCTCTCCGGGCGAAGCAACTGATGTTCACTGGCACTCCCATCACGGCGGCCGAGGCTGAGCAGATCGGCCTTGTCAATCGCTGCGTCGCGGATGAACAGCTTGAATCCACCGCCACCGGGCTGGCTGCGGCTATCGTCGCCAACTCGTGGCACACGCTCCGGGCCGACAAGCGGCTCGTCAATGAAGGACAGCGCTACACGCTCGCCGATGGGCTGGCGTATGAGCGCAGGACAAGCCCGGGCGCAGGCCCGGACATGGCCGAACGCCTCAAATCGTTCGGTCCAAAGAACTAGCAATCGGGGCACCACGGAGGGTTTGCCATGGTCATGACTGCCGCAGCCGAAGGGAAGGTCGTCCAGATTATCGGGACGGTCCTCGACATCGAGTTTCCGCCGGAACAATTGCCGGCCATCAACAACGCCGTCCACGTCTATCGCGACGACGGTTCGATCCTCGTGACGGAGGTCCAGCAGCACCTGGGCAACAACTGGGTGCGCTGCCTCGCCATGGACACCACCGACGGCCTGCGCCGCAACACCCGCGCCGTCGATGCCGGCGAGGCGATCTCGGTTCCCGTGGGCGAGGCCGCGCTTGGCCGCATGTTCAACGTCCTCGGCAAGCCGATCGACAACCTCCCGGACCCGACCGAGGCCCCGCGCTGGCCCATCCACCGGAACCCCCCCGCGTTCGAGGATCAGGAAACTGCACCGTCCGTGCTCGAAACCGGCATCAAGGTCATCGACCTCATCGCACCCCTCGTCCGCGGCGGTAAAGTCGGCCTCTACGGCGGCGCCGGCGTCGGCAAGACGGTCGTCATCCAGGAACTCATCTCGAACATCGCCCGCGAGCACGGCGGCTACTCCGTCTTCGCCGGCGTGGGCGAACGCTCCCGCGAGGGCAACGACCTCTGGAACGAGATGCGCGAATCCGGCGTGCTCCCGAAGATGGCCATGGTCTTCGGCCAGATGAACGAGCCCCCGGGGGTCCGCCTCCGCGTCGCCCTCACCGGCCTCACCATGGCCGAATACTTCCGCGACGAAGAGGGCCGCGACGTCCTCTTCTTCGTCGACAACATCTATCGCTACACGCTCGC